>JAODNB010000068.1 GCA_025464795.1 Frankiales bacterium | reverse complement strand
CCGCGTCAGGTCCGCTACAACCTGCCGATCGAGGTGCTGTACACCGTCGTGCCGTTCGTGATCATCGCGGTGCTCTTCTACTACACGACGGTGTCGCAGAACTTCGTCAACAAGCTCAGCGACGACGACGCGGACCGCGTCAACATCGGCGTGGTCGGGTTCCAGTGGAACTGGACCTTCAACTACCCGGACGACGGCGTCTCGGTGACCGGCATGCCGGGTCAGCCGCCCGTGATGGTCCTGCCCACGGACACCACGATCCGCTTCACCCAGACCTCGCCGGACGTCATCCACGGCTTCTTCGTGCCGGAGTTCCTGTTCAAGCGGGAGAACATCCCCGGCCGCGTCAACACCTTCGAGATCACGATCAACAAGGAAGGCCAGTACATCGGCCGCTGCACCGAGCTGTGCGGCGAGAAGCACTCCGCCATGAACTTCTACGTGCGCGCCGTGTCACCGGAGGCGTACCGGACCTTCATCGCC
The DNA here is from genome assembly GCA_025464795.1 of Frankiales bacterium. GTDB lineage: Bacteria > Actinomycetota > Actinomycetes > Mycobacteriales > SCTD01 > RYN-111. The sequence goes on along the minus strand of JAODNB010000068.1, from coordinate 21,991 downwards.
GGCCTCAAGGCCAACCCGAACAACCGGATCCCCGAGGCCGGGACGGGCCAGCCCCGTACCGCCGAGGAGATCGCCGAGCAGATCGCCGGGAGGCCCTCATGACCCTTCTCGCCGACGCCACCGCGCCGGTCCAGGTCCGGCGCAAGAGCCCCGGTCCGGGCGCCAAGATCGCCAAGGTCATCACGACCACCGACCACAAGACCATCGGCCTGCTGTACCTGACGACGTCGTTCGGGTTCTTCCTGGCCTCGGGCTTCATGGCGATGGTCATCCGCGCCGAGCTGGCCCAGCCGGGCCTGCAGGTCGTGAGCCCGGAGCAGTACAACCAGCTGTTCACGATCCACGGCACCGTGATGATGTTCCTGTTCGCGCCGCCCGCCGCGTACGGCTTCGCGAACTTCATCATGCCGCTGCAGATCGGCTCGCCGGACATGAGCTTCCCGCGGCTGAACGCGTTCTCGTACTGGCTGTACCTGTTCGGCGGCCTGACCGTCCTCGCCGGGTTCCTGACCCCCGAGGGCGCGGCCTCGTTCGGCTGGTACGCCTACGCGCCGCTCAACGACATCATCCGCAGCCCGCAGCTCGGCGCCGACCTGTGGATCATCGGCCTGCTGACGTCCGGTCTCGGCACGATCCTGGGTGCCGTCAACTTCATCACGACGATCATCACGCTGCGCGCGCCGGGCATGACGATGTTCCGGATGCCGATCTTCACCTGGAACATCCTGGTGACGTCGATCCTCGTGCTGCTGGCCTTCCCGGTCATCACCGCGGCGTTCTTCGCGCTGCTGGCCGACCGGCACCTCGGGGCGCAGATCTACAACGCCGACACCGGGGGAGCGATCCTCTGGCAGCACCTGTTCTGGTTCTTCGGGCATCCCGAGGTCTACATCATCGCGTTGCCGTTCTTCGGGATCATCACCGAGGTGCTCCCGGTGTTCAGCCGCAAGCCGCTGTTCGGCTACAAGGGCCTGGTGTTCGCCACCGTCGGCATCGGCGCGCTGTCGATGACCGTGTGGGCTCACCACATGTTCGCCACGGGCGCGGTCCTGCTGCCGTTATTCTCGTTCCTGAGCTTCCTCATCGCCGTACCGACGGGGGTGAAGTTCTTCAACTGGATCGGCACGATGTGGCGCGGCCAGCTGACCTTCGAGTCGCCCATGCTGTTCTGCATCGGCTTCCTCGTCACCTTCCTGCTCGGAGGGCTCACGGGCGTGCTGCTCGCGTCCCCGCCGATCGACTTCCACGTGTCCGACACCTACTTCGTGGTGGCCCACTTCCACTACGTCGTGTTCGGGACGGCCATCTTCGGGTTCTTCGCCGGCGTCTACTACTGGTTCCCGAAGATCACCGGCCGGATGATGAACGACCGCCTGGGCAAGGTGCACTTCTGGCTGCTGTTCCTGGGCTTCCACGGCACGTTCCTCGTCCAGCACTGGCTCGGTGACAAGGGCATGCCGCGCCGGGTCGCCGACTACAAGGCCAGCGACGGCTTCACGACGCTGAACACCATCTCGTCGATCTCCGCGCTCATCGTGGCGCTGTCGACGCTGCCGTTCATCTACAACGTCTACGTCAGCTACACCCGCGGTGAGCGGGCCATCGGCGACGACCCGTGGGGCTTCGGCAACTCCCTGGAGTGGGCGACGTCCTGCCCGCCCCCGCGGCACAACTTCGTGACGATGCCGCGCATCCGCTCCGAGCGTCCGGCGTTCGACCTGCACTACCCAGAGGCCGCCGGCCGCCTCGACATGCACGCTTCCCCGGAGGTGAGGTAGCCGATGAAGGTCGAAGGCCTGCTGTTCGCGCTGCTGTCGCTGTTCCTGCTCACCAGCGCCGTCGTCTACTGGCTGCTGTCAGGTGACCCGACCGGCTTCACCTGCCTGCTGCTGTCCGGTGGCTTCGCCTTCATCGTCGGCTACTACGTGCTGTTCACCGCGCGCCGGATGGAGGCCCGCCCGGAGGACCGCGAGGACGCCGAGATCGCCGAAGGTGCCGGTGAGGTCGGCTTCTTCTCGCCGCACTCCTGGTGGCCCATCCTGCTCGCCGCGTCCTTCGCCCTCACCACGATCGGGCTCGTCTTCGGGCCGTTCCTCGTGCTCATCGGGCTCGTGTGCGTGCTGATCGCCGTGTCCGGCTTCCTGCTCGAGTACTACGTCGGCGTCAACCGCTCGCAGGCCTTCACCCTCGGCGAGCTCGAGGGCATGGGAGAGCGACCGACGTCGACCACCAAGTTCCTCGGCGAGCAGCACTAGCCCGTTCAGGGGCCGCGCTGGACCGGGCACGGCGAAGGCCGTCCCCCTCACGAGGGACGGCCTCCGGGTCGTGCGATGAAGCGGTCGTTCAGGCAGCGCGGCGGCGGCCGAGGAACATCGTCCCGGCACCCGCCACGACGGCGAAGCCGCCGAGCAGGAAGAGCAGACCCACAGGAGCGCCCGTGAACGGGAGCGCCTTCGGAGCTGCCGCGGACTGCGCGCTGACCGTCCCGTTGCCCGCCGTTGCGGCGAGAACAGCACCGGTGGCCGAGCCGGAGGTCGTCCCCGTGACGGGGACTCCAGCCAGGACCGTGGCCTGAGCCACGACCGAGGTCCCGCCACGAAGAGCCGTAGCGGAGACCGCCGAGGTGCTGCTGGCCGTGCCCGTCGCGGCTGCGGGAGCCACGACCGGAGCGGCCGGGGTGACGACCTTCGCGGTCGGGGCGGCGTCGTGGTGCCGGGCCGGTGCTGGAGCAGGAGCGCTCGTGTGCACCGGCTTCGGCTTCGAGCCGCACCAGCCGTTGTTGTCGTCGTCCGTGGGACGTCCGCCGTCACGGGGGGCCGCTGCGCGAGGCTCGTTGCCACACCCGTTGTTGCCGTCCGTCCCCGGACCGGTCTTGTCGTTGTTGTCCGCCCCGCGGTCCATCCCCTTGCCGTCCTGGTCCGGCGTCGAGCTGCCCTTGCCCTGGAACGTGCCGTCCGGGTTGGAGCTCGAGCCGGACGGGTCCGACGCGGAGGTGGTACGCGAGTCCTTGCCCTTGCCCTGCCCGTGGTCACTGTCCGCGAAGGCGTTGCCAGCGCTCAGCACCGGGAGGGTGAGAGCGACGGAAGCGACCACGAGCGTCTTCTTGATGGCGTTGCTGAACATGGTGTTGCTCCCGTCCGACGGTGAAGCGGGTGCGGTTGCACCCGGGTCATCTCGGACGAGCCGGTCTCGCCACTGCCTCCCCGCGCGGTCTAGGCGACCGTGTTTCTCCGTGCGTCCCGGGGTTCTCCCGGAGCGTCGGTGTGGACCGCGCGGATCGTCGGCTCCCGTCCGGCCCGCCGGCGGGTGCCGGCTGGCCATGGGGGTCGGTCTCGCCACTCACTCCCCGAACCGCCTAGGCGACCGCGTTTCTCCGTGCGCCGTGTCCCGCTGGCTGCGGGGGGCGTCGGTGAGGGCGGTTCGGATCTCTGTGTCCCTGCATCGCCACGTATGCCCGCGCGCTTCTCGTGCAAACACGGAGAGTGACGACATCTCTACAACGCGTCACCGATCGGAACGTGACGTCCGGTAAGCCTGCTGTCACGTCAGTGGTCGAACGGGGGGGACGGCTGAGGAGGACCTCAACCCGCCGCCCGGGACTCCTCTGCGTCCTCGCGTCGCAGCAATCGGGTCAGCAGGGTCTGGGCTGCTGCGATGACCAGGTCGCGATCGTGGGTCACGACGTAGTCGAACCGCCGATCGCGGCCCTGCGTGCGGAAGTCGCCGCGGTCCAGCGCCACGAGAGCGGCTGCGTAGTGCGCGCCGAGCACGATCACGTTCCACTCACCGACCAGAGCGTCCTGCTCCGCGAGCGGAGCGCCCCGCACCCCCGGCGCGGGACTGGCCGGCATCGACGTCCCGAGAGCACCGACCAGCGGCAGTCCTGCGGCCAGGTCGGTGTACCGCGCCTGGGTGTGCGGCGTGAAGAACTGAACGTCCTGGAAGCAGCCGAGCAGCAGCGGGGGGATCGCCAGCGCCCGAGCGGCATCTTCCAGGCTGTGCGAGATGGGCAGCAGGAGCCCCTTGTCGCCAGGGCGGGGCCGACGCTGCCCGGCAACGACCTCGAACGGCGTCTGTCCGTCGACCTCGGGCCCGGGTGGCACGCGCGCCAGGTCGCGGCAGGCGCCGAGCTCTGCCGGCAACCCACCCGGCCGGCCGTACAACCAACCCTGGCCGAGCGTGGCGCCAAGGCTGAGCGCGACCTCGTGATCTCGCTCGGTCTCCACGCCCTCGGCGACGACGGCCGCGCCGCTCGCCTCGGCGTAGGCGCGGACGGCGTGAGTGATCCGGGCGATCTCCAGGCTCCCGTGCTCCCGCACCAGCCGGAGGTCGAGCTTGACCACGTCTGGGCGTACGACGGGCAGGAACGCCAGTGACTCCGGAAGCGCGCCGACGTCGTCCAGGGCGATGCGAGCCCCGAGATCGCGCATCTCACCGACGGACCAGAGCATCAGGCCCGGGTCGTCCAGCAGGGCACGCTCGGTGAGCTCGATGACGACCTGCAGCCCGCTGTCGATGGCGGCGTCTCTTCCGGCCTGCCATGGCCTTTCCAACGACTCGGGCAGCTGCTGACCGATCCCGCGCGGCTCGATGTTGAGGAACAAGGCGTGCCCAGCCGCGCCCGGATGCGATGTCATCTCTCGCAGCGCGACAGTGTGGGCGAGCCGGTCCAGCGTGGCGAGCTCGGTTTGCGTACGGGCAGCGTTCAGAAGCGCGACGGGGGACTCCATCGGGCTGCCGGCCGGCCCCCGCATCAGCGCCTCGTAGGCCACGACGTGCCGGTCCTCGAGATCGACGACCGGCTGGTAGACGCAGCGGACGGCTCGCTGGTGCAGCAGCTCGACGAGCTCTCGGTGCGACGTGCTCACCTTGGGCACCTATCCCCACTGCCGTGGGTCACACCTGCGTCAGGCAACTGCTCCACCTGGCACCGCGAGGGAGACACAACCGGTCAGGTCCCGTCTCCCCTCGGTAATGGTCACGTGACCTCCCGGAGGCGGTTGGACGCCAAGGGCGCGGGCACCTGAGCCCAGTCACCCCGACCCCGCGACAGTGAAGAAGGACTTCTCTATGGCAGTGCAAGCAAGCGTCGACTACCAGAAGAGCATCACGGACGGGCTGAGCTCCGTCGCCACGTTCGTCCCGAAGCTTCTCGGCTTCCTCGTCATCCTCGTCATCGGCTACGTCATCGCGAAGCTCGTCGCGAAGGTCGTCGACCGCGTCCTCGAGCGCGCCGGTTTCGACAAGGCCGTGGAACGCGGCGGTATCAAGAAGGCGCTCGACAAGAGCAGCTTCGACGCCAGCGACATCGTCAGCAAGATCGTGTTCTTCGCGATCTTCATCCCTGTGCTGTCCGCGGCAGTGGGCGTCCTGGGCATCGCTGCGCTGCAGCAGCCCCTCGCCGACTTCATCGCGCTGCTGCCCAAGATCGCGGTCGCTGTCGTGCTCGTGGTGCTGGGTGCAGCGATCGCCGGCGCCGCCAAGAAGCTGGTCGAGGGCGCTCTTGGAGGCCTGTCCTACGGTGCTCTCCTGGCCAACGCAGCCAGCGTCTTCATCCTGCTCGGTTTCGTGAAGGCCGCCCTCGATGAGGTGGGCATCGCCACGCAGGTCACCACGCCGCTCCTCTACATGCTGTTGGCCACGGTCGCTGGCATCCTCATCGTCGGTGTCGGAGGTGGCCTCATCTCGCCGATGCGCGGTCGGCTCGAGGACGCCCTGAACAAGGCATCGGACGAAGCGCAGAACGTCAAGCAGACGGCTCGAGCGAACAAGGCGAAGGCCGAGGCATCGGTCTACCCGACGGAGGCCCCGGCTTCCCAGCCCGTCTCCTCGACTCGGCGGTAGGCGCACATGACGACTCCCGTGCAGACCCCGAACACCGCGACCACGACGAGGCCTGAGCGCAGCAGCAAGCGGGTCGCCCGCAAGGCACCGCTCGGCTGGCTCCCGTGGTTGCTGCTCCTGCTCCTCGCCCTGCTGATCGCAGGCATCGTCGCCGTGCTGCTGGCCAGTCGCGACGACAACAGCTCCTCGTCGTCAGGGTCTCAGGCGAGCACCACCTCGAAGGTCGGTGCGGTAGCTGCCGGAGCCCTGGTGGGTGGTGGCGGCACCGCCGCCGCCGATGCGGCCACGGCCTCCAGTGCCGCGACCGGGGCTCGCGAGGCGGGCACCGCGGGAACGGTCCTGTTCGCAGAGGGCAGCGCCACCCTGGACGCAGACGCTCAGCGGGTCATCGCCCAGGCCGTCACCAACCTTCGTCGGGCGGGTGTTCGTTCCGTCGAGGTCATCGGTTACACCGACGTCGTCGCCGGCCAGCCGGTGAACGCGCCACTGTCTCAGCAGCGAGCCGACGCCGTCGCCGCGCAGCTGAAGAGCTCGCTGCCCGGGGTGACGGTCACCACCTCAGCCAAGGGGGAGGCGGACCCCATCGCCTCCAACAGCACAGAGCAAGGACGTCAGCAGAACCGTCGCGCAGCCATCGTGGCCCGCGGCTAACAACAACCAAGGAGCATCCATGACCATGATCTCGCACCCCCAGGACTTCGCCGGACGCACGCTCGTCGGCTCGGACGGCCACAAGATCGGAAAGATCGTCGACGTCTACGAGTCGACGGACGGCAGCGGCGCGACGTTCGGCACCGTCAGCACCGGGCTGTTCGGCACCGGAGCAAGCTTCTTCCCGCTGGCAGACGCCACGCTGAGCGGAGATGACGTCTCCGTTCCCTACGACAAGGACTTCGTGAAGGACGCCCCTCGCGTCGACAACGACGAGGAGCTCACCGCCGATGAGGAAGCCCGCCTGTTCCAGTACTACCTCCCGGCCGAGATGAGCACGGGCCAGACCACGGGCCATGACACCTCAGGTCCGAGCACCGACACCGCGATGACGCGTTCTGAGGAGCAGCTTCACGTGGGGACCGAGAAGGTCGAAGCCGGTCGAGCCCGGCTGCGGAAGTACATCGTGACCGAGGAGCAGCAGGTCACCGTCCCGGTCAGCCACGAAGAGGTCCGCCTCGAGCGCGAGCCCATCACCGATGCGAACGTGGACCAGGCGCTCGACGGTCCTGACATCTCCGAGGAGGAGCACGAGGTGGTCCTCACTGCTGAGCGGCCCGTCGTCGCCAAGGAGACCGTGCCCGTCGAGCGGGTTCGGCTCGCCACGGAGACCGTCACCGAGCAGCAGCAGGTCACCGAGACCGTCCGCAAGGAGCAGATCGAGAGCGACAACGTCTGACCCCTGCTGAGCGATGGTTGGCGCGTCGCCCACATGGACATCCCATGTGGGCGGCGCGCCTTCTGCATGCAGGGGGCCTGTGTGACGTTGGTCGCGAACCGTGAGCCGACGGCACCCTCCGACGCTCGCGGCAACGCAGCGGCAAGGCACGGGTGACCCAGATCTCCGCCTCTCGCCGTGCTGCGTGGCGCTGGCGAGGGCACAGTGGGGTCCTGCCCCGCACCACACAGGAGACCGTCATGCGCTTCACCCAGCCCGACCCCCGCCTCAAGCAGCTGCGGAGCATCCACGTGCTCAGCGGCCTCACCAGCTCCGAGCTCGCCACCGTCGCTCACCTGACCACCGCTGCGTCCTTCCGCGCTGGTCAGCAGCTCTGCGTGCAGGGCCGGGTCGGTGACCAGGTCTTCATCGTGCTCGAGGGCCGCGTCGGCATCGGGCGCGATGGCGTCGCCGTCGCCGTCGTGGGTGAAGGCTCGCTGGTGGGGGAGATGGCGCTGCTCGAGAGCACTCCCCGTACTGCGACCGCCACCGCACTCAGCGACGTCGTGGCCCTCGTGATGACCCCCCGGGAGTTCTCACAGCTGCTCCATGACCACCCTGGTGTGGCCGAGCGCATCCGCGAGGTCGGCGAGTCCCGCCGGCGAGAGCTCGGAGCCGCCTGACCGCACCCCGCAGATCTAGAGAACCGCAGAAGCCCGACCCCTTGAGGGGTCGGGCTTCTTGCGCGTGACTACTAGTCGGTGGCTAGTCGACGGTTCCCTCGAGCTCCTTGTCGGCCGGGGCCTGCTCCACGATGACGCCGCCCTTGGGCCGGAAGAACCCGCGGGGCCTCGTCGGCAGCGCAGCAGCGACGGCGTGCTCGTGCTCGGAGTGCGCGATGGCGGCCCGTCGCTCGTCGGACGTCGCCATCAGCACGCTGTAGTGCGCCGGCACGGCAACGGTCTCCTCGACGAACTCACCCGACGGCAGCCGCCGGATCGTGCCGGACTCGATGCCGTGGTGGATCAGCTCGTCGTCGGCGCGCTGCAGCGACAGGCAGAAGCGCTTCGTGATCACGTAGGCGATCGGCGGGAGGACGAACAGCGCCGTTCGGAGCGTGTACGTGATCTCGTTGATCGACAGGTGGAAGATGTTGGCGATGATGTCGTTGCCGCCGGCGATGAGCAAGACGACGTAGAACGTGATCGACATGACGCCGAGCGCGGTGCGGACGGGCTTGTCGCGCGGACGGTCCAGCAGGTTGTGGTAGCCCTTGTCGCCCGTGAGCTTGGCCTCGATGAACGGGTAGAACATGAGCAGCGCGAACAGGACGCCGGGCAGGACCTGGGTCGGGACCAGCACGTTCGGCGAGAACGTGTGGCCGAGGGCCCGAAGCTCCCAGTTCGGCATGAGGCGGGTCGACCCGTCGAGGAAGCCGATGTACCAGTCGGGCTGGGAACCAGCGGAGACCTGCGAGGGGTCGTACGGGCCATACAGCCAGATGGGGTTGATCTGGGCGAGGCCGCCGAGAGCTGCCATGACACCGAACACCAGGAAGAAGAAACCGCCGGCCTTGGCCGCGTACGCCGGGTAGATCTTCGAGCCGACGACGTTGTCCTCGGTGCGGCCCGGACCGGCGAACTGGGTGTGCTTCTGGTACCAGATCAGCATCATGTGGAACGTGATGAGGCCCAGGATCAGACCGGGGATCAGCAGGATGTGCACCGGGTAGAGGCGCTCGATGATCTGACCGCCGGGGTACTCGCCTCCGAACAGCAGGAACGCGACCCAGGTGCCGAGCACGGGGATCGAGAGCATGATCGAGTAGGCGATGCGGAGGCCGGTACCGGACAGCAGGTCGTCCGGGAGCGAGTAGCCGGCGAAGCCCTCGAGCAGGCCGGTGATGAGCAGCAGCACGCCGATCAGCCAGTTGAGCTCACGCGGCTTGCGGAAGGCGCCCGTGAAGAACACGCGCATCAGGTGCACGACGATCGACGCCATGAACAGCAGCGCTGCCCAGTGGTGGATCTGGCGCATGATGAGCCCGCCGCGGACCTCGAAGGAGATCCGGAGCGTCGACTCGTAGGCGGCGGACATCGGGATGCCCTTGAGGGGCAGGTAGGCGCCGTTGTAGATGACCTCGCGGCTGCTGCCCTCGAAGAACAGCGTCAGGTAGGTGCCCGACAGCAGCAGGACGATGAACGAGTAGAGCGCGATCTCGCCCAGCATGAACGACCAGTGGTCCGGGAAGACCTTGGTCAGGCTGCGCTTGACGAAGTTGGACGAACCGAGGCGGTCGTCGACCCAGGTGGCTGTGCCGGCGCCGACCTTCTCCGCTGCTGTCGTCATGCGTTGCCCACCTTGTCGGGGTACGAGTCCTTGCGCTCCCAGAAGCTGGGACCGACCGGCTCACTGAAGTCGCCCTGTGCCACGAAGTATCCCTCGTCATCCAGGGCGATCGCCAGTTGAGGCAGGTTGCGCGCGGCCGGTCCGAACAGCACCTTGGCCTCGCGTGCGGCGTCGAACGTCGACTGGTGGCACGGGCAGAACAGGTGGTGGGTCTGCTGCTCGTAGAGCTTCACCGGGCAGCCGAGGTGGGTGCAGATGACGGAGTAGACGATGTGGCCGTCGACGGCCCAGTCCTTGCGGCTCTCGCGGGGGTGCAGGACGTCGGGCTGCATGCGGATGATCAGCGCGGCTGAGTCCGCCATGCGGCGGCCGCCGGGGACGTCCGGGAACACCGACTTCACGCCGCCGACCTCGAGGTCGCCCATCTTGACGGGGCGCCCGAGCTCGTCGAGCAGCCGGGAGCCCTTCTTCCAGCCGGTCTTGGAGAGCTCGCGCTCCTTGTGCTGGAAGTGGCCGAGGCCGAACAGCAGCGGGATCGGCAGGATCGCCAGCGCTCCTGAGCCGAGCAGCAGGCTGTTGCGCAGCAGTGAGCGCCGTCCCAGGCCGGAGTCGGCAGCGCCCTGCTTGAGGATCGCCACCGTCTCGGCCCTGCTCTCGTCCGTGGACGCGAGGTGGTGGCGCTCCTGGACCGTCTCCTCGTCGTTCATGAGCGTCTTGGCCCACAGCACGGCGCCGGCACCGATGCCGACGAGGGCGAGGGTCATGAACAGGCCGAGGGCAGGCGTGTACCACTGGTAGTGGTCCTTGCCGTAGTCGAACGGGATCGCGATGAAGCTCACGACGAACCCGACGGCACCGATCACGGCCAGCAGGAACAGCGCCGCTACGGCACGTTCCGCGCCGCGGGTGTCCTCGGGGTCCTTCGGACCGTGGGAGTGGCCGCCCTCTGCCGGCGGCGCCCCGTGCGGGCTCGCCATCGTCTGGGAAGGACCGTGCGAGGAGCGGCTGTCCGTCTGCTGGAAGTCCGCTGACGTGATGTCGGAACGGCTGCTGTCGCCACCGGAGCTCTGCTCGCCGTGCCCGGCGGGGGAGGACAGCCGATCGCGGATGGACTCGTCACTCACGCGCGGGCTCCGATCCAGAGGGTGACGACGATCAGAGCGCCGATGCCGACCAGGAAGATGACCAGTCCCTCAGGGATCGGTCCGTAGTGCCCGAGGGCAGCGCCGCCCGGGTCCTTGTTCTCGTTCGTGATGAAGCGGACGTACTTCACGATGGCCCGCTTCTCGTCCGGGCTGAGCGTGTTGTCGCTGAAGCGCGGCATGTTCTCCGGACCTGACTGCATGGCCGTGTAGATCTCTTCGGCCGTGGCCTTCTTCAGCGCAGGGGCGTACTTCGAGCGGGTGAGCGCGCCGCCGGCACCGGCGAAGTTGTGGCAGCTGGAGCAGTTGGTGCGGAACAGGTCGCCGCCGAGAGCGAGGTCGCCGTCCGACAGCGACCCAGAGGGCACCGTGGGGCCGCCACCGATCGACTGGATGTAGGCGGCGAGCTGGTCGATCTGGTCGCGGTCGTACTTCTGCTTCTTGCGTGGTGCCTGGGCTGCGCCGTTCGCCAGCGGCATGCGACCGGTGCTGACCTGGAAGACGACGGCCGACGCTCCGACGCCGACGAGGGAGGGACCGCCTGCGCCGCCCTGGTTCGCCAGCCCGTGGCAGGTCGAGCAGCCCTGCAGGTAGAGCTGGCGGCCCTGGGAGACCGCGAAGTCGCCCGTCGTGCCGGCGTCGGCCTTGGGCTTGGGGGCCGCGAAGGCGGTGTAGAGCCCCCCCACCATGACGAGGGCGAGCAGGACGACCGCGTAGCTGGAAAGGCGCGCACGCACGGAAGTGGTCCTCACTTGATCAGGTAGATCGTCGCGAACAGGCCGATCCACACGACGTCGACGAAGTGCCAGTAGTAAGACACGACGATGGCGCTGGTGGCCTTCTCAGGCGTGTAGCGGCCGACCGTGGAGCGGATGAGGACGAACACGAAGGCGACCAGGCCGCCGATGACGTGCAGCCCGTGGAACCCTTCGGTCAGGTAGAACACCGACCCGTACCCGTCGGTGCTGAGCTTGTTGCCCTCGCCGTACTGGCTCCGGAACTCGTAGGCCTGGCCGAGCACGAACGTCAGGCCCATCAGGAACGTGATGAAGAACCACGTCCGCATGCCGTAGACATTGCCCTCCTCGGCCTTGAACACGCCCCACTGGCACGTGAAGGAGCTGAGGATGAGGATCGTGGTGAAGAACGCGGAGTAGGTCACGTTGAGGTGCACGTGCTCCGGTGGCCAGTTCGCGTTGCCGGTGACCGACCGGATCGTGAAGTACATGGCGAACAGGGCCGCGAAGAACATCAGCTCCGAGCTCAACCACACGATGGTCCCTACGGACACCATGTTCGGTCGGGTCAGGGCTCCGTGGTTGTACGCCTTCACGGGCGCGGAAGCAGTTGTCACGCGGGCATTCTGGCAGGGTCCGCGCAGGTCTTCCACGCGGGGGTCCCGGCGCGCCGGAAAAAGTTCCCGGGCCTACCCTGGAGCCATGTCGTCGGGGTCCGGTCTGCCGCCCTTCGGCGGGCTGACCGTGTTCACCGAGGCCCGTCCGCCGCTGGTGCCGACGCTCGGGATCCTGCTCGTCGGGGCCGTCTACCTGTACGGGGTCCGTGCGCTTCGCGGGCGGGGGGACGCGTGGTCGTGGGGCCGCGTCGCGGGCTTCGTGGCGGGCCTGCTCGTGCTCGTGGTCGCGCTGTGCTCCGGCCTGGCCCGGTACGACCAGGTGCTCTTCGGCGCCCACATGGTCCAGCACATGCTGCTGGCGATGGTCGCGCCCGTGCTCCTGGCGCTCGGCGCCCCGGTCACGCTGGCGCTCAGGACGTTGCCGTCGGGCGCCCGGTCGGTCCTGCTGAGCCTCCTGCACTCCCGGTTCGCCAAGGTCGTGTCCTTCCCGGCGATCCCTTGGCTGCTGTTCATCGGTTCCCCCTTCGCGCTCTACTTCTCCGGCTGGTACCCGGCGACGCTCAGCTCCCCGGCGCTGCACGACCTCCTGCACGTGCACTTCGTGCTCATGGGGTGCCTGTTCTTCTGGCCGATCCTCGGCATCGACCCCGTCCCTGGCCGGGTCTCGCACCCCTTCCGCGTGCTGCTCCTGTTCGCGACGATGCCGTTCCACGCCTTCCTGGGCGTCGCGATCATGAGCGTGAGCGACGACGGGAAGGGGCTGCTCGCCGCGGAGCACTACCTGCCGCTCGTCGGCCGACACGAGGCGGTCTTCCAGCAGCAGGTCGGCGGTGGCCTGATCTGGGCCTCAGGGGACCTGGTCGGGCTGTTCTTCATCTTCGTCGCTGCGGTCCAGTGGATGCGCGCGAGCGAGCGCGAGGCGGTACGCGAGGACCGTCGCCTCGACCGTCTGGACGAAAAGCGTCTCGGCGTCCAGGCCGAGGTGCCAGCGGCACCCCCCTTGACGACTCCCTGACGGCCTTCCTAGTTTCTTGCGACGTGCAAGCAAGGGAGCTCGGGTGAAGGACCACCAGGCGATCAGAGCGGCGTCGCGCACCTGCGTCGCGTGCGGGACCAAGCTGTCGGCGTACAACGACCGACCGACCTGCTACACCCATACGCTCGGAGTGCCGTGGAAGGGGCCGAGCACCCGGCCGAAGTAGCCCGATAGAGTCTCCGCTCATGAGCGCCGCCCCGACTCCTGCCGGCCGTACCGAGGACCGCACGCACACGGTGGTCGTCTACAGCGACGACGCGCGGGTCCGCGACGCGGTCCAGCTGGCCGTCGGTGTGCGACCCGCCGCCGACCTCGGCCGCGTCGCGTTCGTCGAGTGCAGGAGCAACCTGGAGATCCTCGGCGCGGTCGACGCTGGAGGCATCGACCTCATCGTCCTTGACGGTGAGGCCCGGCCGGTCGGTGGGCTCGGGATCGCCAAGCAGCTCAAGGACGAGATCGAGGACTGCCCGCCCACGCTCGTGCTCGTCGCCCGTCAGGGCGACACCTGGTTGGCCAACTGGGCGCTGGCCGACGGCGTGGAGCCGCTCCCCGTCGACCCGATCACACTGGCGCCGGCGGTTGCCACGCTGCTGCGTCAGCGCGAGGCGAACCTCCCGGTGCGCCGCGCCGCCGCCGTCTGACCTTCGTGACCCAGACCTGGCCGGGGCTGCTGGCTGCTCTGCTCGCCAGGCAAGACCTGACGTCGGCCGACACCTCCTGGGCGATGCGCGAGGTGATGAGCGGGAACGCCACCCCCGCGCAGACCGCTGGCTTCGTGATCGGTCTGCGGGCCAAGGGCGAGACGCTCGAGGAGGTCGCCGGCTTCGTCGAGGTGATGCTGGCTGAGGCAGCTCCCGTCTCGGTGAGCGGTCGCGTCGTGGACACCTGCGGAACGGGAGGCGACCGGTCCAACACCGTCAACATCTCGACGATGGCCGCGATCGTCGTCGCGGGCGCCGGGATCCCCGTCGCCAAGCACGGCGGCCGGGCAGCCTCGTCGGCCTGCGGTTCCGCTGACCTGCTCGAGGAGCTCGGCGTCGTCGTCGACCTCCCGCCGTCCGCCGTCCCCGGTTGCCTGGAGGCGGCGGGGATCGTCTTCTGCTTCGCGCCGGTGTTCCACCCGGGCATGCGGCACGCGGCGGTGGCCCGTCGCGAGCTCGGTGTCGGCACGGTGTTCAACGTCCTCGGACCCCTCACCAACCCGGTCCGTCCGCTCGCTCAAGCGCTCGGGGTCTCCGACCGCCGGTTGGCTCCCGTGATGGCCGGGGTCCTCGCTGCCCGCGGCGCTGACGCCCTGGTGTTCCGCGGCGAGGACGGCCTCGACGAGCTGACGACGACCGGACCGTCGTCGGTCTGGACGGTCGAGGGCGGAGCGGTTCGGGAGTCCACCTTCGACCCCGCTGCCCTCGGGATCGCCCCTGCCTCGCTGGAGGCCCTCCGCGGCGGGGATCGAGCCACCAACGCAGCGGTCTGCCGCTCGGTCCTCGGCGGTGCCTCCGGACCGGTGCGGGATGCCGTCGTGCTGAACGCCGCCGCCGCCATCGCCGCCTACGACGCTGCTCCTGGATCGCTCGAGTCCCGGCTCGGCGCGGGCCTCGTCCGGGCTCAGGAGTCCCTGGACTCGGGCGCAGCGGCAGCGGCGCTCGACCAGTGGATCGCCGTGTCGCAGGGTCTGCGCTCGTAGCTGTCGGACGGGACTGGCAGGGTGCGAACCATGTCCCCGAGCACCTCCGCGCCGCTGCCGCCTGCGGTGCGGCGGCTCATCGCCTCGGTCGGCATCAGCCGGTTCGGGGTCGGGCTCACGCTGCCGTTCACGCTGATCTTGCTGCACGAGGTCCGTCACATCTCGCTGCCCACGGTCGGCTTCCTGCTCGCCGTGCCCGGCGTCATCGGACTGCTGGCCGTCCCGGTCGGCGGAGCGCTCATCGACACGATCGGTGCCCGGTCGACGTTGCGCCTGGCCCTGGGCCTGCAGGCGGGAGGCTTGGTGGGGCTGGCCTTCGCCCCGTCACCGCTCACGGCCCTCCCGGCCCTGGCGCTGCTAGGAGCGGGGCTCAGCCCGAGCTTCTCCGCCTCCAGCTCCCTCCTGAACGGCCTGATCGAGGACCCGGACCAGACGGCCCGGGCCTTCGGCATGCAGTTCACCGTGCTCAACGCGACCGTCGGGTTGGGGAGCGTCGTCGGGGCCCTGATCGTCGACGTCCGCTCTCCCGGGACCTTCGAGGTCCTCTACCTGGGCAACGCGCTCACCTGCGTGCTCCAGGCGCTGATGCTTCCCGAGGGGCGTGCGGTCGAGCAGTCCGCCGACGACGAGCTCCCCTCCTACCGGGAGGTCTGGTCGGACCCGGCCATGCGGAGGGTCTGCGGGATCTCGTTGCTCCTGGCGCTGACCGGCTACGCGGCCCTGGACTCGGGCCTTCCTGCCTACGCGCGCGTGGTCGGGCACGTGTCCCCGTCGGTCATCGCGCTCGTCCTGACGGTGAACACGGTGGTCATCGTCGGCGGCCAGATCCCGGTCCTGCGGCTCCTGAAGGGGCACCGCCGCACCTCCGCCCTCGCCGCAGCCGCGTCGCTGTGGGCCGTGTCATGGGCGCTGCTGGACTTCGTGCCCGGACTGACGTCGACGCAGCGCGTCGTCGCGGTGCTGGTGTTCGGAGGCGTGTTCGGCATCGGCGAGGTCTTCATGGCGCCGTCGCTCCAGCCGCTCGTGAACGCCCTGGCGAGCGATCGCTTGAGAGGTCGCTACAACGCTGCGTCCGGAGCGTGCTTCTCCCTCGCGTTCGTCGTCTCGCCGGCGCTCTCGGGCGTGATGATCGGCAACGGCCTGGGGGAGGCGTGGCTGTCCGCCCTCGTCCTGGGCTCGCTCGTCACCGCGACCGTCGCGGTCCGGTTGGCACGGCGGTTGAGCGCCGCGCAGCAGGGCCTCGCCGCTACTGCTCCATCCCGAGGCTGAACGTCGCCTCGAGGTCGTGCTTGGAGTACGACTGGAAGGCGATCAGCGTTTGCGTCGCCTGCACGCCCTCGACCTTGTTGAGCCGCCCGGCGATGACGTCCGCGAGCTCCTCGTGCCTGCGGACCCGGACCATCGCGACGAGGTCCACATCGCCGGCGACCGAGTAGACCTCGGAGACCCCCTCGAGGTCGGCGATGGCCTGCCCCACCTCGGGGATGCGATCGACGGCGCAGCTGATGTTCACGATGGCAGTGATCACGCGAGGGCGTCCTTCAGGTCGGCGCACAGCTGGAGAGCGGCCTTGTGCGCGGCTTCGGAGAACGCTCCCATGCCGAAGAAGCCGTGGATCATGTCGTCAGCCCGGCGCAGGAGGACGGAGACGCCCGCACGCTCCAGCGCTTCCGCGTAGGCCTCGCCCTCGTCGCGCAGCGGGTCGTACTCACCCGTCGACACGATCGCCGGCGCTACCCCGCTGAGGTCAGGGTGCTGCAGGACTGAGGCGCGGACGTCGTCGACGTCGGGCTGGTAGCACTCGCGGAACCACATCATGTCGTCGCGGTTGAGCAGCAGGCCGCTGTCGGCGTGCTCGACGCGGGACGGCCACTCGTGCTCGTGGAAGTCGGTGCTCGGGTAGATCAGCAGCTGCGCCTTCAGGGGCAGCCCGAGGTCCCGGGCAGCGATGGCGGCTCCGGCGCTGAGGTTGCCCCCAGCGCTGTCGCCGGCGACCGCGATGCGGGTGGCGTCGCCGCCGAGGGCGTCCACGGTGGCGAACACGTGCTCGAGCGCCGCGACGGCGTCGAGGTAGCCGGCGGGGAAGGGGTGCTCGGGGGCCAGCCGGTAGTCGATGCTGATGACGACCGCACCAACCTCGGCGCACAGCAGGCGTGCCTGGTCCTCGTGGGTGTCGATGTCGCCCATGACGAAGCCGCCGCCATGGAGGAACAGGACCGTCGGGACCGGGCCGTCGACCTCGGGCCGGTAGACGCGTGCCGGGCGGTTCCCGTTCGGGGTCGGGTAGGTGACGTCTTCGGTGCTGCGCACGGGCGGGAGCCTGCTGGCATCGCGCATGTCGACCAGGAGCAGCCGCATGCCGGCGCGCGCCCCGTCGATACCGGTCTCGCGGAGTGGTGGCGCCGAGGCAAGCATCGGCAGGAGGGTCGCGATCTGCGGGTCAAGGGCCATGAGCTCGACCTTAGGTGATTCCGGTGAGCGGCCAGTCCTCACCGGTGCTGCCGTCCTCGAGCCAGGCGCTCCACCCGGTCAGCGTCAACGGGAGCAGCGGCAGCAGGAGCTCGGCTGCCCGCCCGACCTGCGCAGCGGTGTAGCCGTAGCCGAGGGTGACGTGCGGGGTCCAGTGGCCTGGTTCGTAGTGGCGCCACACCCGGGCACCCGCGCACGCCTCGAAGGCGTGGAGCTGCGCCTTGAGCAGCCGCTTGGTGGGGACAGCGCAGAGGAACAGCACCCCGCTGGGGAAGCTGCCGAGGGCTTCGAAGGCGATCGGCGCGCCGGGGAGCACCCGCGACGGGTCGGTGCTCGTGACGCCAGGATCGAGGTCGTCGGCGACGGTCAGCGACAGGTGCGGCTCGTAGTCGCCCTTGCGGTGACTCGCGATCGAGGGCAGGTCCGCGTCACGCAAGAGCTCCCAGAGCGTCCGCAGTGCGCGCGAGCCCTCGACGTCGGGGCGCAGCACGACTCCCTTGGGCACGAGGGCATTCTCGCGCGTGTCAGGCGGACGCGCGGTGCGGCCGCGCGATCGGGCGCAGCTGCCGACGGTCCTCGAACGGCCGGACGCCGTCGCGGGCAGAGCTGATCTCCCCGAGCCAGGTGCTCAGCCGGGCGGCTCCGAGCGCGGGTGAGGCCAGTCGGCCGTCCAGCCGGACGAGCCGGACCCCTTCGCTGTCGAGCCAGCGCAGGACGCACCGGACCTCCTCAGCTGTCGCGGCCGGCAGTGGGCCGGGTCCCGGGATCACGGTCTCCGAGGTCGCGATGAGCGCGTCGACGAAGGGCCCCGGCGCTGCCCCCCGCGCGAGGACGCCCGCTCCGGCCAGCCGACCGCGCCGGATCACCGAGATCTCCCAGCCGAGATCAGCAGTCGGCCGCGCCGCGACGAGCTCTGGCACGGACGTCAGGGTCGTCATCCGCTGCAGCGTCGACACCGAGCGAAGCAGCGCGGCCAACCGATCACGCTGGAGGCCCGCGTCCTCGAAGCGCTCCGCAGCCGCGAGGGCGCTGATCTTGGCCTGCAGCCGGTCGACCACGGGGCTCGGGTCGGACGCGACCAAGGCCGTGAAGGCCCGCGCATGAACCTCGTAGGCCTCGACGGACTCGCCCTGCCCGACCAGGCACGGGGCTCCGCAGCGACCCATCTCCGCAAGGACGCACGCGGAGCTGGGGATGCGAGGTGACAGCTTCTTGCTGCACTGGCGCAGCGGGATGGCTTCGTGCACTGCGGCCATGACCAGCTCCGCGGTCCGGTTGCTGGAGAACGGCCCGAGGTAGACCGCGCCGTCCTCGAGGACCCGGCGCACGAGTGACAGCCGCGGGAAGGGCTCGACCGTCAGCTTCACCCACGACACCTTCTCGGGGAACTTCGAGCGCCGGTTGTAGCGCGGCCGGTGCTCGGCGATGAGCCGGAGCTCGCGCACCTCAGCCTCGAGCTCGGTGGCGCACACGACAGGGTCGACGCGCTCGGCGATCCCCACCATCTCGGCCATCCTGGTGCGCATCTCGGAGGCGGTGAAGTAGTTCCGCACGCGGGACCTCAGGTCTCGCGACTTCCCGACGTAGAGCACCCGGCCCTGGGCGTCCCGGAACAGGTAGACACCGGGCAGGTGCGGCAGGGCGTCCGCGAGGTGGCGCTTGCGACGCTGCTGCGGGGACACCTGCGAGGAGAAGGAGCGGAGCTCCTCGACGGTGTGGACGCCAAGGTTGCCCAGCCGGCCGATGAGCCCGTGCAGGACGTCGACGGTCGCGCGGGCGTCGTGCAGGGCCCGGTGGTCCGGAGTCGTGCCGGCGCGGAACAGCCGAGCGAGGGTCGAGAGCTTGCAGTTCGGCGCCTCGTCCCGGGTGAGGACCCGGCGGGCCAGCACGGCGGTGTCGAGCGACTCCGCCCTGGGCCACGGGATGCCGAGCTGCTCGCAGCCGGCCCGGAGGAACCCGAGGTCGAACGGGGCGTTGTGGGCGACCAGGACGCAGCCCCTGGCGAACTCGAGGAACGAGGGAAGCGCCTCGCCGATCCGCGGGGCGCTCGCGACCATCGAGTCGGTGATGCCGGTCAGCACGGCGATGAAGGGCGGGATCGCCTGCGACGGGTTGACCAGGGTCTGGAACTCGCCGAGCACCTCGCCGCCGCAGACCTTGACCGCGCCGATCTCCGTGATGGCGCAGTCGCGATGCGAACCGCCGGTCGTCTCCAGGTCGACCACCACGAACACGGTGTCCCGCAACGGCGTCCCGAGCTCGTCGAACGTTCCCTGCACCAGCACCCTCCGGACGGTAGGGGCCGGGTCCGACAGGCGGGGAACGGGCGCGCCGCATAGGGTTCAAGGAGTGAAGAGGATCGCGGCTGCGCTCATCGCGGTGCTCGCTCTGGTTGCGCTGGCCGTCGGGCTGTCCAACCACGGCAGCGCGCCCAAGGCCGCCAGGTTCCACACCCAGGACGTCGACGTGACCGTGCCCGGCGGACCGACCTTCGCGGGCACGGTCCGGTTGCGGACGACCCTCTACATCCCCGACAGCGCCTCAGCCAGCCGGCCCGTACCCGCCGTGATCGTGTCGCCCGGCTTCGGGCAGACCAAGGACAGCGTCAGGACCGACGCGCGGAGCCTCGCAGAGCACGGCTACCTCGCGGTGGCCTGGACGATGCGCGGCTTCAACGTCCTCGCGAACGACGCCGGCCGCATCGCGCTGGACGCTCCTGACGCCGAGATCGCCGACCTGCGTCACCTGATCGACGGCCTCGCCAAGCGGACCGACGTGGTGCAGGACGGGGTCGGTGATCCGCGCGTCGGGCTGACGGGGGAGTCGTACGGCGGTGGCGCGTCGCTGCTCGGGGCCGCTCTCGACAAGCGCGTCGACGCGATCGTGCCGGTCATCACCTGGAACAGCCTCGAGAGCGCCCTGCTGCCCGGCGACGTGTTCAAGGCGCAGTACGCCGCTGTGTTCTTCATCGGTGCCTCGTCGCAGGAGTGCCGGTTCGCGCAGCGGGTCTGCACCACCTATCAGCGGATCGCGCAGACCGGTCGGGCCACCCCCGCCGACCGGGCGCTGCTGGCCGCTTCGAGCCCCGACGTCTCGAAGATCACGGCGCCGACCCTGCTCGTCCAGGGGGAGGACGACACCCTGTTCCCGCTCTCGGAGTCGCTGGCGACGGCAACCGCGCTGAAGGCACGTGGAACCCCAGTGCACCTGCGCTGGCTGCGAGGCGGTCACGACGACCCGTTCGATGCGGCAGGGGAGCGCAAGATCCGGAACCTCACGACCGCCTGGATGGACCGCTACCTCAAGCGCCTCACCAGGGCTCGGACCGGGTCGGTCTTCCAGTGGGAGCGGACGAACGGCGATGCCGGTTCTTCGAACGCGCTGCCGCCGCTGCGGCCCGCCACGACGCTCCCGCTCATTGGCCCCACCGAGCCCACGATCACGAACCCCGCCGGTGGTCGGCCGGCCTCCATCAGTAGCGTGCCTGGGGCCGGTTCGCTCGGCAGCATCGCGTCCGGCCTGGGCTTCGACATCCCGGGGCAGAGCGCGAGCTGGACCTCCTCGAAGCTCCGCGCCACCCGCGAGCTGGTCGGCACCGGGTCACTGAAGGTCCACGTCAGCTCCACCACGGGTGAGGCTGTGCTGTTCCTGAAGGTCCTCGACATCGCCCCCGGAGGTGGCGGGCGGATCCCGAACGGCCAGGTGGCCCCCATCCGCCTCACCGGAGTCGGGGGCAGCGGCCGAGACGTCACCCTCCCGCTGCCGGCGCTGTCGCACGTCTTCCCCGCGGGCAACCGCATCCGGATCACCCTGTCAGCAACGGACCTCGCGTACGCAGGACCCTTGGCGGCGTCGTCCTACGACGTGCGGCTCGACACTGCGTCGGCGCTCTCCCTGCCGCTGATCAGCCTCTCCGGGGCGAAGGGCTACGGCCGGCTCGCCCTCGTCAGCGCACTGATCGCCGCCGGGGTCGTGCTCCTCGGGGCGGTCATCCTGCTGCGTCGGCGGCGTCGGCCGCCGGACCTCGGTGACGACGACGTGCCGCCCGTCGTCATCCGCGGGCTGGCCAAGTCCTACGCCGATGGGTTCCGCGCGGTGGACGGGGTCGACCTCGTCGTGGAGAGGGGTCAGGTCCTCGGCCTGCTCGGACCCAACGGTGCCGGCAAGACGACCGTGCTGCGCATGCTCGCGGGCCTGATCCAGCCGTCGGAGGGCTCGGTGGAGCTGTTCGGCCGCAGGGTGGTCGGTGGCGCCGCAGTGCTCTCGCGCGTGGGCTTGTTCATCGAAGGACCCGGCGTGCTGCCCCACCTGACGGGCATGGAGAACCTCCGGCTCTACTGGATGTCGACTGCGTCGTCGATGGAGGGGTCCTACGTCGAGGAGGCGCTGGACATCGCCGGCCTCGGCAGCGCCATCGACCGGCCCACGCGCACCTACAGCCAGGGGATGCGACAGCGCCTCGCCATCGCCCAGGCGATGCTCGGCCGACCGGACCTGCTCGTGCTCGACGAGCCGACCAACGGGCTGGACCCGCCGCAGATCAAGGAGGTCCGTGAGGTCCTCCAGGCGATCGCCGCCACAGGTCGGACCGTTCTTGTCAGCAGTCACCTGCTGTCGGAGGTGGAGCAGACCTGCTCGCACGTCGCCGTGATGTCGAAGGGGAAGATGGTGGCGCAAGGCACCGTCGAGGAGCTGCTCGCCGACGACGGCACCGTCCGGCTCGAGGTCGCCGGCGACGCGCGGC
>JAODNB010000067.1 GCA_025464795.1 Frankiales bacterium | reverse complement strand
CCTGGTCCAGGCGCGCCGTCGAGGTCCACTGCACGTCGATGTGGAGCGAGCGTCCCTGCCAGGCCCGGGTCAGCCGGCCCAGCCCGTCCCACACCCACGCGAGTCCAGAAGGAGGCGGCAGCCATCGTGTTCTGCACCCAGTGCGGCCAGCAGAACCCCGACGACAGCCGGTTCTGCGCTCGCTGCGGAGCGCCCGTGGGTCGCCCTGTCGAGGACGTCGGCGTGGAGACCACGTCGACCATCTCGCTGAGCGCCCTCGAGGGGGCGCTCGAGCAGGCCGAGCACGCGGACAGCGGTGGTTCCGCCGAGCACGCGTCGGAGGCAAGCGGCGGCCTCGAGGGCCTGCCCCCGGGATCGGCACTGCTCGTGGTGAAGCGGGGACCCAATGCCGGATCGCGCTTCCTGCTCGATGCCGAGGTGACCACGGCAGGACGGCACCCCGAGAGCGACATCTTCCTCGACGACGTCACGGTGTCCCGCCGCCACGCGGAGTTCCGACGCGAGGGCGGCGGCTTCGCCGTCCGGGACGTCGGCAGCCTGAACGGCACCTACCTGAACCGCGAGCGCATCGACGCTGCCGCGCTCGCCGGTGGCGACGAGGTGCAGATCGGCAAGTACCGGTTGGTGTTCCTGGCCGGCCCGCGCGCGGACGAGGGCGCCGAGTCATGACCGTTCCGAACGCCAGCAGTGCGCCCTCGCGCGCCTTCATGAGCATCGGTGAGGTCCTTGGCCAGCTGCGGCCCGACTTCGCCGACATCACGATCTCCAAGATCCGCTTCCTGGAGGACGAGGGCTTGATCAAGCCCGAGCGCACCTCCTCGGGTTACCGCAAGTTCTCCCGGGAGGACGTCAGCCGGCTTCGGTACGTGCTGTCCGCGCAGCGTGACCACTACCTGCCCCTGCGCGTGATCAAGGAGCACCTGGACGCGATCGACCGCGGGCTGGAGCCGCCGTCGCACGGCGGGGGAGGCCCGAAGGTCCCGCGCGCGCTCGTCGCGGCCGAGGGCATGCCGGGTCCGGAGGCCTTCCGGCCCGATGCCAGCGAGGTCCGCCTGTCCAAGCGCGAGCTGCTCGACGCAGCCGGCCTGGAAGCCGAGCAGCTCGAGCAGCTGGAGCAGTACGGGTTGCTCGGTCCGCGACCGGGTGGCAGTCATTACGACGGCGACGCCCTGATCGTGGCCAAGACGGTCGCCGAGATGGCCCGCTTCGGGATCGAGGCCCGCCACCTGCGGCCCTTCAAGGCTGCGGCGGAGCGCGAGATCGGCCTCGTGGAGCAGGTCGTGACGCCCCTGGTGCGCCAACGCAACCCGGAGGCGCGCGCGCGAGCCGACGAGGTCGCCCGCGAGCTCGCGTCCCTGTCGATCAAGCTGCACGCCACCCTGGTCAAAGCAGGACTGGCTCCCGGGCTGCGTCGCTAGCCGAGCGCTGACCTTCCGGCCGAGCGGGGGTAGGGTCAAGGCTTCCTCGAAGCCAGACCAGCAGCCCAGACCAGGAGGCACGTCTCGTGGACGACCAGGACGGTCCCACCGGCCACAGCGGCATGGCGCTCACCGAGCTCACCGTCGTCGGAGTCCGCGTCGAGCTCCCCAGCCAGCAGCCGATCGTCCTGCTGAAGGAGGCCGGCGGCGACCGCTACCTGCCGATCTGGATCGGCGCTGTGGAGGCCACCGCCATCGCCTTCGCCCAGCAGGGGGTCGTCACCGCGCGTCCGATGACGCATGACCTGCTCCGCGACCTGCTCGAAGCCCTCGATCGGCCACTGCGGTCGGTCACGATCAGCGACCTCCGGGACGGCGTGTTCTACGCCGAGCTGGCGTTCGACGACGGCGTCACGGTCAGTGCTCGGCCGAGCGACGCCATCGCCCTGGCGATGAGGACCGGCTGCACCATCCGCGGCGAGGAGGCCGTGCTCGCCGAGGCGGGTGTCGCGATCCCGGACGAGCAAGAAGACGAAGTGGAGAAGTTCCGTGAGTTCCTCGACACGATCACGCCAGAGGACTTCGACAAGGATTCCTAACTCTCAGCCACAGGTTGAGGTTGAGGACACGCCCTCGAGCGGTGATTGACCCCCTCCGCAGGGCTCCGTAGGTTCCATCCCAGCTCAGACCGCAGGTCGTCAACGACAGGAGTGACCGGTGGACGCGCACGAACCCGGTCCGACGCCCTCGTTGAACCTGCAGGGCTCGCTGTTCGACGACCTGCCGGTCGCTGAGCGGCCCGGCGCGTACGTCGAGGACGTCGGCTACCGCGGACCGACAGCGTGCAGCGCGGCCGGCATCACCTACCGCCAACTCGACTACTGGGCCCGGACGGGTCTGGTGGAGCCCACCGTGCGCGAGGCCTCGGGGTCCGGCACCCAGCGCCTCTACTCCTTCCGCGACATCCTGGTCCTGCGCGTCGTCAAGAAGCTCCTCGACGCTGGGGTCTCGCTGCCCAACATCCGGACGGCGATCGCGACCCTCGGCAGCCGCGGCGCCGAGGACCTCGCGCAGCTCACCCTCATCAGCGACGGCACCACCGTCTACGAGTGCACCAGCACCGACGAGATGGTCGACCTGCTGCAGGGCGGACAGGCTGTCTTCGCGATCGCGGTGGGTCGCCAGGTGCGGGACGTCGAGGGGACGCTCGCCTCGCTGCCCGGCGAGCGCGCGCACCGCGAGACGGAGGCAGCCGACGAGAGCGGGCAGGTGGACCAGGCCGACGAGCTGGCGAGCCGACGCAAGCGCCGCACCAGCGCCTGAGGCGCTCTTTCGACTGCTGCTCTCCACCTCGGCAAGGTCAGCCGTGTCGTCGCTCGTCGGCAGGCTCGGCCGCTGGTAGCGTCGGCGATGCCGATCACCCCCTGCGGGAGAGCTCTGCGCAAGCCAGCACAGGGCGCCGAAGGAGCATCAACTCCCCACCAACCTCTCAGGCAGCCGGACCGCAGGGAGTGGGCGACTCTGGAAAGCGGTTCGTGCTGTGGCAGCAGCACGGGCCCGCCGACGGTGCAAGCTCTCGTGGCAGCGGGGGTGAAGCTCTCAGGCCCCATGACAGAGGGGGAGGGTCCGCACTGACGCATGCCCTCACCCGATCGACGGAGCCCTCATGACCAGCCTGCGCGACCTCGAGTCGGCCGCCCCCTTCGCGACCCGTCACATCGGGCCCTCCGAGGACGAGGTCGCCAAGATGCTCGCCGTGATCGGCCGCGGGTCCCTCGAGGAGCTCACGCTCGAAGCAGTTCCCGAGGCCATCCGGGCTACCTCGGCGCTGAACCTCCCACCCGCCGCCACCGAGGCCGAGGCCATTGCCGAGCTCCGTGGCCTCGCCGCGCAGAACCGCGTCACGACACCGATGATCGGGCTGGGCTACTACGGCACCCACACCCCGCCGGTCGTGCTTCGCAACGTGCTCGAGAACCCGGCCTGGTACACGGCCTACACGCCGTACCAGCCGGAGATCAGCCAGGGACGCCTCGAGGCGCTGCTGAACTTCCAGACGATGATCGGCGACCTCACCGGCCTACCGACCTCGAACGCCTCCCTCCTCGACGAGGGCACGGCTGCCGCGGAGGCGCTGACGCTGTGCCGTCGGCAGAGCAAAGCCGGCAAGGACGCGGTCTTCGTCGTGGACGCCGACTGCCACCCGCAGACGATCGCCGTCGTGGCGACGCGCGCCCTGCCGCTCGGACTGACCGTGCAGGTCATGGACTTGTCGACAAGCCTCCCTGACGACATCTTCGGGGTCCTGGTGCAGTACCCCGGTAGCTCCGGCGCCATCAAGGATCTGAAGCTCATCGTCGAGGCGGCCCACGTCAAGGGCGCCCTCGTCGCTGTCGCGGCCGACCTGCTCGCCCTGACGCTCCTGGAGAGTCCCGGCGACGCCGGTGCGGACGTCGCGATCGGGAGCAGCCAGCGCTTCGGCGTGCCCCTGGGGTACGGCGGCCCGCACGCGGGTTACATGGCTGTTCGCGCGGGTCTCGAGCGCGCGATCCCCGGCCGGCTCGTGGGCGTCAGCGTGGATGCGGACGGTCACCCGGCCTTCCGGCTCGCGCTGCAGACCCGTGAGCAGCACATCCGCCGGGAGAAGGCGACGAGCAACATCTGCACCGCGCAGGTCCTGCTCGCCGTGATCGCCGGGATGTACGCCGTCTGGCACGGACCGGAGGGCCTCACGACCATCGCGCGCCGAACCCACCGGTACGCGGCCCTGCTCGGCGCCGCGCTGGGGGCGAACGGCTGCTTCTTCGACACGCTCACCGTCGACGCCGGCGAGAGCGCAGCGATCGTGGAGAGGGCCCGGCGAAGCGGAGTGGACCTGCGGGACAACGGCGTCAGCGTGGGCATCAGCGTCGACGAGACCACGACGCGAGCCCACCTGGATCTGGTCACTGATGCCTTCGGCGTCGAGCGCCAGGACTGGGACGCGCTCGACGCCCGTACCCCCGACGCCCTCCCGGCGGACCTGCTGCGCGAGAGCACGTTCCTCACCCATGAGGTCTTCTCCAGCCACCACAGCGAGACCAGCCTGCTGCGCTACCTGCGCCGGCTGTCGGACAAGGACCTCGCGCTGGACCGAAGCATGATCCCGCTCGGTTCCTGCACCATGAAGCTGAACGCGACCACCGAGATGGAGCCCGTCACCTGGCCGGAGTTCGGCGCGCTGCACCCGTTCACCCCGCGCGAGCACGCCCGCGGGTACAAGAAGCTCATCGACGACCTCGCAGGCTGGCTCTGCGAGGTCACGGGGTACGACGCCGTCAGCCTGCAGCCGAACGCCGGTTCGCAAGGGGAGCTCGCCGGCCTGCTGGCCATCCGCGCGTACCACCTCGCGAACGGCGAGCACCGTGACGTGTGCCTGATCCCCGCCTCGGCCCACGGGACCAACGCGGCCAGCGCCGTGATGGCGGGCATGAAGGTCGTCGTGGTCGGCACGACGCCGAGCGGTGACGTCGACGTGGACGACCTCACGGCCAAGGTCCACGAGCACTCCGGCGACCTCGCCGCGCTGATGATCACCTACCCGAGCACGCACGGAGTGTTCGAGACCCGCGTGGCCGAGATCTGCGGGCTGGTCCACGACGTGGGCGGTCAGGTCTACGTCGACGGGGCGAACCTCAACGCGCTCGTCGGCTTGGCGAGGCCCGGGAAGTTCGGTGCCGACGTCAGCCACCTGAACCTGCACAAGACCTTCTGCATCCCGCACGGTGGCGGCGGTCCCGGGGTGGGGCCGGTGGGCGTACGCGCGCACCTCGCCCCCTACCTGCCGAACCACCCCCTCGACGACGAGTGCGGTCCTTCGACCGGGCCCGGGCCGATCAGCGCCGCGCCCTACGGCAGCGCGGGCATCCTGCCCATCAGCTGGGCCTACGTCCGCATGATGGGCGGACCCGGCCTGACCCGCGCGACCCAGGTGGCCGTGCTCTCAGCCAACTACGTCGCCACGCGCCTGCAGCCGCACTACCCCGTCCTCTACACCGGACGTGGGGGACTGGTCGCCCACGAGTGCATCGTGGACCTGCGGCAGATCACCAAGGAGACCGGGGTGAGCGTGGACGACGTGGCCAAGCGCCTCATCGACTACGGCTTCCACGCGCCGACGATGAGCTTCCCGGTCGCCGGCACCCTCATGATCGAGCCCACCGAGAGCGAGGACCTGCGGGAGCTCGACCGCTTCTGCGACGCGATGATCTCGATTCGCGGCGAGATCGACTCCCACCGCGACGTGCTCTCGGGCGCGCCGCACACCGCAGCGAGCGTCCTGGACGAGGACCTGCCCTACGACCGGCACCTCGCGGCGTTCCCCGAGGGCGTCAGCAGGACGAGCAAGTACTGGCCGCCGGTCCGGCGGATCGACGGGGCGTACGGCGACCGCAACCTGGTCTGCTCGTGCCCCCCGATGGAAGACCTGAGCTAAGCGACCTTGCGCACGGTGGGGCGGTGCGGAGCGACCGCGTCGCCGTTGGGAAGCAGCTCACCGGTGTCGTCGAAGACCACGACGCCGTTGCACAGCAGCACCCAGCCCTGTTCCGGGTGGTGGCTCACGACGCGTGCGGCGTCGTGGTCGGGGGCTTCTGCCGGTGGGCAGTCGGGGACGTGCTGGCACATCGTCGTGCTCCTGGGTCGGGGTCCTGCGCTCGGCCGGTGTGGGGCCTCGCGCTGGGGCCTTGCTGGTGCCCGCGCTCGGCGAGCCGTACTTCCTTGCTACCAGTGTCGGTCATGTCATCGTGTCACTGAACCCCCGCTCTTTTCACCCGTTTGGTGGTTACTGTCGTGACGGGTCTCTCCGCGCCGCTGCGGGAGGTGGAGCGGGTGGAGTCCTCCGAGCCCTCCGAGGTGCTGGACTTCCTCGCGTCGCACGGTCTCGCGGGGGAGCCGCAGACGCAGGCCGGCGACATCCAGGTCGCGCTTCTGCTCGGTGCCCGCGCCTGTGCCGTTCTCGGGGGAGTCCCGGTCGGCCCGGCGAGTCCCGTGAACGTGCCCGAGTGCGTGGCGATCGCCTACCGCCCCGGCAGTCACGCCGACCACGCCGACCACGGTCACCATCCGGCCGCCGTCGGGGCGTGGTCGACCAGCTGGTCTGATGCTGAGCACGCGGCTGCCGTCGCGCGCGTCCGGGAGGCCATCGCCCGGGGGGACCTCTACCAGGCCAACGTCGTCGGCCACCGTTCCGCGCCCTTCACCGGGGACCCAGCAGCGCTGGCGGCTGCGGTCCGTGGGCTCCCAGGCGCTGTGTACGGGGGAGCGCTCACCGGGAACGGCTGGGCGGTCGGCTCGGCGTCACCCGAGCAGCTGGTGAAGGTGGCCGGCGACCGGATCACGACCGTGCCGATCAAGGGGACGGCGCTGGACCCCGCCCAGCTGCGCGCCAGCGCCAAGGACCGTGCGGAGCACGTGATGATCGTCGACCTCGAGCGCAACGACCTCGCGCGCGTCACCACGGCGGGGTCGGTCGTCGCGGAGGACCTGTACGCCGTCGCCGAGTGGGCTGGGCTGTGGCACGCCTCCACGACGGTCGCAGGAACCCTCGCCGCCGGTGTGACCGTGGTCGACGTGCTGCGGGCGCTGCTGCCGGGCGGATCGGTGACGGGCGCCCCGAAGCACGCTGCGTGCGCGTTGCTGGCGGACCTCGAACCCGTCGGGCGGGGCCCGGCCATGGGGGCGATGGGGATGATCCGTCCCGGCGCTCTGGACCTCGGCCTGACGATCAGGACCGTGGCGGCGGCGGACGACCGCGTCCACCTCTGGGCCGGCGGAGGGATCACCTGGGGGAGCGACCCTGCTCATGAGGTCGCGGAGGCGCATGCGAAGGCCCGGCCTGTCCTCCGGGCGCTGTCTCAGGTTCGGCCGTCCTCTTCCTGAGCCTGCTGGAGCTCCACGGACCGGCTTGCCCACAGCGCCCGCAGGACGGTCCAGCCCGCCGCCTCGTAGGCGTCGCAGACCTCGAGGTCGTCGTCCACCACGACGGCCACGACCCGGCCTGCCGCCAGCTTCCTCATCATCTGGGGCTTGGCCTGGCGGGCAGGCCGACGGTCACCGTTTCGCCGCATGACGAGCGTCCCGTCAGGGAAGCCGTGACGTGACAGCCACCGGTCGGTGTCGCGCCGGCACCACTCTGGCCGGCCGGTGAGATAGGCGATCTCGCAGTCCTCGGCGGCGCTGGTGAGGAGCGCGCGCCCCTCCGGGTGCACCGGGTCATGGATCGCTCCGCCGAAGAACGAGCCCCAGTCCTTGCGGCCCTGCTCGAGGAAGTGGACGCGGTGCCCCACGTCAGCGAGGACCCCGTCGATGTCGAACACGGCAAGCGGGCGCATACCGCTCTAACCCGGCGACCCGAGCGCCGTGCGCGCGGCCTGCTCAGCATCTGCCAGTCCGACCCGCAGGCCTTCTACCTCGGTCGTGAGGGAGGCCAGGTCGCTCGCGCTCGGGTCGATCTCTCCCGCTGAGGCAGCGGTCGCCTGCAGCTCCGCGACCCGGGCCAGGAGTCCCTCCAGGCCCAAGGCCGACGACTGCAGCCGACCGTCGAGGGAGGCCTGCACCTTGCGCAGGCGGTCGCGCACGGCGACACGGTCCGCCACTGCGGAGGCGGACTGCTGGGCTGAGGCGTCGTCGGGATGGGCGTTGGCCGCCTGGCGCAGCGCGAGTGCCTCCTGGTCGAGGCCCTTCGACTCCGCCTGCGCGAGGGCCTTGGACACCGCGACGGACTGACCGCCGAGGCGGCGCATCGTGGTGAGGATCGCGTCCGCCTCCTCAGCAGCGTGCGAAGCGGCCACGTCGGTGGCTGTCACCGCAGCTCCCTTGGCCAGCTCGTCCAGGGACTTCACGGCCGTCTCGGCGCGCTTGAGCCAGATCGCCGCGGGTGTCCCGTAGGCCGGCTTCGCCGCGGGTGCGAGGGCGCGCCGGTCGTTCTTCTCCTCCTCCGAGGGGCCGTACGCGGCCGAGAGGAGGACCTTCACGCCGTACACCGCTGCTCCGATGCCGACGGCGGCTGCCGTCGGCACCGCGAGCCCGACGCCGGCGAGGCCCCCGGCGAGCCCGGCCACCAGGATCCCCCAGGGCTCAGTGAGCTCGTCGCGCAGTCGTCCCATGCGTCAGAAGTTCGACAGGACGGCCGTGAAGACCTTGTCGATGGAAGCGGGGTCCGACGCGTCGTAGGCAGCGCCCCGGGCGGCGTCCGCGATGCCGCGCAGGGCGTTCAGGTCAGCGGAGTCTCCGTACCCGATCGGGAAGAACCGGACGCTGTGGCTGGTGTCCTCCGGCGCCAGGTCGCGCTCGAGGCTGGCGAGGTTGTTGTCGGACGGGTACTCGTTCTTGCCGTCGGTGAGCAGGACGACTGCACTGATCTGGTCGTTCGAGATCTTGGCCGTCATGACCTGGAACGCCTTGCGCGCCGTCGCGTAGAGAGCCGTACCACCGTCGGCCTCCAACAGCGGGATCTGCTGCCGGAGCTGGGGGAGGGCCTGCTTGATCGGCAGGAACGGGACGAGCTCGCGATAGGGCTGCTCGCCGGAGTTCAGGGGGGTCGAGAACGACCACAGGGACACGTCATCGTTGGGACCGAACTGGCTC
Organism: Frankiales bacterium; assembly: GCA_025464795.1. Classification (GTDB taxonomy): domain Bacteria; phylum Actinomycetota; class Actinomycetes; order Mycobacteriales; family SCTD01; genus RYN-111. Next base: position 445 of record JAODNB010000067.1, on the reverse strand, counting down.
AGCGCCTTGAGGGCGGCGGCCTTCGCGAGCTCGAGCTTGCTGCTGCCGGTGTCGGCCACCGGCTCACCCATCGAGCCGGAGGTGTCGATGACCAGCAGGACGCGGGCGCCCTTGCGCTGCGCGCTCCACAGGCTCTCCACCTTGGCGAGCACGCCCGGGGCTGGGGGAGTCAGCACCAGCTTCGGCTCGTTCGGCAGCAGCCCGTTGTCCTGGGTGGTGGCGGCGACCGGCTTGTTGTCGAAGCCGCGGAAGGCGGCAGCCGCGAACTTCTTCTGGGCGGCGGCGCTCCGGACGTAGTCGAGGAACTTCTCGGCCGCGGCCCGCTTCTCCGGTGTCACCCAGTCGGCCTGGAGGATCGCGTAGGGGGAGTCCGACAGCAGGGTCCCTTCCTTCGGGTAGATCGCGACGAGCGGCGTCTTGGGCTTGGCGTGCTTGCCGAGCGTCG
>JAODNB010000055.1 GCA_025464795.1 Frankiales bacterium | reverse complement strand
GTCCCTGAGCGGCTCAGGATGGCCGTCGGGCGCCACTGGGGCTGGCAGATCCAGCTCTACGCCATGCAGTCCGCGCAGTCCTGGGGCGTCGGTGACTACGTGGACCTGCGGACGATCTGTGAAGCCGCCGCCGCGGACGGTGCCGGTGCGGTCCTGGTCAACCCGTTGCACGCCGAGACACCGGTGCTGCCCATGTTGGCCTCGCCCTACTCGCCCTCCTCGCGGGTCTTCCGCTCGGTCCTCGCCCTCCGGGTCACCGCGGTCCCCGAGGCTGCGCACGTCGACCTGTCGGCCCTGAAGCCCGCCAGCGAGGGCGTTGACCGGAACGCGGCGTGGAAGGCGAAGCTGGCTGCCCTGGAGCTCATGTGGCCGCACCACCGGACCGGGGCGCTCGCCGAGTACCGGGCGATCCGCGGCGAGGCCCTCGACAGGTTCGGGCTCTTCTGCGCCCTGGCCGAGATCCACGGTGGCGACTGGACGCTGTGGCCTGCGGACCTCCAGTCGCCGTCGACCTCCCCGGTCGCTCACGAAGGACGCATCCGCTTCTGGAGCTGGGTCCAGATGCTCGTCGACGAGCAGCTCGCCGGGGTCGCGGAGGGCATGGCGATCGGCGTCCTTCACGACCTCGCCGTCGGCGTCGACGGCGGCGGCGCGGATGCCTGGGCACTGCAGGACTCGCTCGCCCTCGGGACGTCCATCGGAGCGCCCCCCGACTCCTTCAACCAGAAGGGCCAGGACTGGGGGCTGCCGCCCTGGCGGCCGGACCGGCTGCGCGAGCAGGGCTACGCCCCGTTCGTCGAGATGGTCCGCGGTGTCCTTCGCCACGCGGGAGGGCTCCGCATCGACCACGTGATGGGGCTCTCCCGGCTCTGGTGGGTGCCGGCGGGCCACGACGCCTCCGAGGGGACGTACGTCTCGTACGACGCCGCAGCTCTGCTGGGCATCGTGGCGCTGGAGGCTTCGCGGGCCGGTGCCATCGTCGTCGGGGAGGACCTGGGAACGGTCGAGCCCTCCGTACGGGCCCTGCTCGACGAGACCGGGGTCCTGGGCAGCGCCGTGCTGTGGTTCCAGACCGACGAAGACGGCGGGTACCTGCCTCCGTCGACCTGGCGCCGGGACGCGCTGGCCTCTGTCACGACCCACGACCTGCCGACCGCAGCGGGTTGGGTCGCCCAGGAGCACGTGCGAGTCAGGCACGAGCTCGGGCTGCTGGCGCACTCGCTGGAGGAGGAGACCGATCGGGCGACGCGCGAGCGGGAGCTCCTGCTCGGGATGCTGCACGACGAGGGCCTGCTGCAGGACGAGGACCTGGTCCTGGACCTGCACCGGGCGCTGGTGGCGTCGCCCTGCCGGCTCGTCCTGGCGGCGTACGGCGACGCGGTCGGGGACCTCCGGCAGCCCAACCTCCCTGGGACGATCGAGGAGTACCCGAGCTGGCAGCTGCCGGTGGCCGGCCCGGACGGGGTGGCCCTGAGCCTCGAGGAGCTGCTGGTGCACCCGGGAGTGCGACGGCTCACGGCACTGCTTCAGCAGGTGCGGTGAGAGCGTTCGCTACCGTGTCCCGAGATCGCCCCGCGGGGGCACCCGACGACAGACGAGGGAGCACGTGAGCCGCGCCGTGACCCGTGCCGCCAACGCCGGCCTGACCGGCCTGGTGACGGTCCTGCTGACTGCGGGACCGGCCTTCGCCGACGACCGGCTGGGCAACTCCGAAGGCGCCGATCCGGGCAAGGGCCTGAGCACCGGCGCTTCGCTGCTGCTCTACGTCGCGCTCCCGCTGGTCGTGGTCGCGCTCATCGCCGCGGCCGTGTGGCTGCCTGGCGCCGTCCGCGCCAACCGCTACCGCCCCAACAAGGCGTGGCTGGCTTCCCCGGTGTGGTTCGCGGGCCCGCCCGACCCGGTCGCTGCCGTCCAGTCCGCCGTTCCCGGCGACGTCGTGAGGGGTGGGGCAAGTGGCAGCTGGTAACCCCCGTGACGAGGGCCTGTCCGTCAGCCAGCAGGAGCGCATCGAGCACACGGTCTCGCTGTGCCGGTCCGCCAACGGGCTCGACGTCTCCGTCCTCGTCGGTGACCTCGTCGTCGCGGACCTGGCCGAGTTCCGTACCGCTGCCGAGACCCTGCACACCGCCCTCGGAGACCGCGCGCACAACGCCGTCCTGCTCGTCGTGGCTCCCGGCCAGCGCCGCGTCGAGATCGTGACCGGCCCCGCTGCCCGACGCAGGGTCCCCGACCGGGTGGCCGCTCTCGCAGTCCTGTCGATGACGACGGCGTTCGCCGGTGGCGACCTGGCAGGCGGCATCATCGACGGCCTCCGTCAGATCTCGCAGGCAGCCGGTCCCGGCGCGCCCTTCGAGCTGCCGGCAGCTCCCAGCACCGAGGTCGCTGCCCACCACTGAGCTGCGTGCCCAGCGCTGGGTACGGAGGGTGTCAGCCTGCGGCGGCGTCACGGGCGCGGGCCCGCAGAGCGCGGACGACCCCGTCACGGCCCTCGAGCAGGAGCCGGCGAAGGGCCCCGGGCACGTCCTCCGCACTCAGGTAGGCGTCGGTGCGCTCCACGACGGCCGGTGACACGAGCAGCGTCGGGTAGAGGCCGACGACGATGCTCTGGGCCATCTCCGCCGTCCGCGTCTCCCAGACGTGCGCGATCGCCGCGAAGTACGGCTCGACGAAGGGCTCGAGCAGCGCCACCTGGTCGGCGCTCTGGAAACCGCCGATGACCGCCGCCTGGACGGCGTTGGGGAGCTCGTCCTGGTCGACGACCGCGGCCCAGGCAGCCGACTTGGCCTCGGGCGTCGGCCGGGCGGCCCGGCAGGAGGCCGCGTGCCGCTGTCCCGCGGCGGTCGGGTCCGCTGCCATCTCCGCCTCGATGGCGTCGTCACCGGCGGCGCCCAGCACGACCAGCCGGTGCAGCAGGTGCCAGCGCAGCTCGGTGTCGATCGCCAGGCCACGGACGGAGAAGCGCCCGTCGAGCAGCCCCTGCAGGTCGCGGACGTGGTCCTCGGACTGCGCGGAGGACGCGAACGCCCTTGCCCAGGCGAGCTGGTGGTCGCTGCCGGGCTCGGAGGCGTGCAGGTGCTCGTAGGCGGCACTCGCGAGCCGACGCAGGCCCCACGGTCGCCACTCGGGGTCGGCGTACAGGTCGAGGGCGGACCGCACCTGGCGCAGCAGCGACTGCACGACGCCGATGTCGGTCTCCTGGCCGATGCCGGCGAGCACCAGGGTCAGGTAGTCGCGGGTCGGCATCTCGGCGTCGCGCGTCATGTCCCAGACCGCCGACCAGCACAGCGCCCGGGGCAGGGAGTCCGTGAACTGGCCCACGTGGTGGGTGAGGGTGTCGAGGGAGTGCTCGTCGAGCCGGATCTTCGCGTACGCCAGGTCGTCGTCGTTGACCAGCACGAGAGCCGGTCGCGGCCGGCCGACCATGGCAGGGACGTCGGTCTTGGCCCCGACGACGTCGAGCTCCTCGCGGTGGATCCGGACCAGCTTGCCGCCGACGAGGTCGTAGGAGCCGATGGCGACCCGGTGCGAGCGCAGCGTCGGCCAGTCGGCGGGCGCCTCCTGGGCGAGGTGGAACGAGGTGATGATCCCGTCGGGGCCGGTCTCGAAGACCGCACGCAGGGTGTTGACCCCGGCCGTCTCGAGCCACTCGGTCGTCCAGCTGGAGAGGTCGCGCCCGGAGGCGGCCTCGAGCTCCACCAGCAGGTCGGCCAGGGTGGTGTTGGCGTACTCGTGCCTCACGAAGTAGGTCCGCAGGCCCGCGAGGAAGGCGTCCTGACCGACCCACGCGACGAGCTGCTTGAGCACCGAAGCGCCCTTGGCGTAGGTGATCCCGTCGAAGTTGACCTTCACCGACTCCATGTCGACGATGTCCGCCGCGATGGGATGCGTCGACGGCAGCTGGTCCTGGCGGTAGGCCCAGGTCTTCTCCGTGTTGGCGAAGGTCGTCCAGCCGCCCTTGTAGCGGGTGGCCTCGACCTGGGCGAGCACCGACATGTACGTCGCGAAGCTCTCGTTGAGCCACAGGTCGTCCCACCAGCGCATCGTCACGAGGTCGCCGAACCACATGTGCGCCATCTCGTGCAGCACCGTCTCGGCCCGCCGCTCGTACGCCGCGTCGGTGACCTTGGACCGGAACACGTAGTCCTCGAGGAACGTGACGGCGCCGGCGTTCTCCATGGCGCCGGCGTTGAACTCCGGGACGAACAGCTGGTCGTACTTGCCGAAGGGGTACCGGTAGTCGAAGACCCGGTGGTAGAAGTCGAAGCCCTGCTTGGTGACGGTGAACAGGTCGTCGGGGTCCAGGTGCTGGATCAGGGAGCTGCGGCAGTAGAGGCCGAGGTCGATGCCGTCGTGGGAGTCGTGGACGGACGCGTAGGGACCGGCGATCAGGGCGGTGATGTAGGTCGACATCCGCGGCGTCTCCACGAAGCGCCAGGTACCGGGCCCATCGACAGCGGGACGGTCCAGGACGGCACCGTTGGACACCACGACCCAGTCCCTGGGGGCGCGGACGACGAAGCGGAACACGGCCTTGAGGTCTGGCTGGTCGAAGCAGCCGTACATCCGGTGCGCCTCGAACGTCTCGAACTGCGTGTAGAGGTAGACGCTGTTGTCCACCGGGTCGACGAACCGGTGCAGGCCCTCACCGGTCCGCATGTAGGCCATCTCCGCCTCGACGACGAGCTCGTTGTCCGCAGCGAGCTCCGGGAGCTGCAGGCGGTTGCCGTCGAACTCGTCGACGGGGGAGCCGTTGAGCGTTGCCGACAGCAGCTTCACCGCGGTCAGGTCGAGGTAGCTGGAGGACCGCGGGGTGGCAGTGAACTGCACGACGGTGCGCGAGCGGAAGGTGGTCTCACCGGGCTTCTCGCCGGACCCGTCCGTCAGGTCGAGCTCGACGTCGTAGGACGACACGGACAGGACTGCGGAACGCGTGCGAGCCTCGTCGCGGGTCAGGTTGTTCTCGCTCATGGCCGCCATCCTTCCACGCCCGAGGCCGGTAGCGTTGAGCTGTGACAGGAGCCCGGGCAGCCAGGCTCCTGGCGGTCGTGATGGCCCTTGCTGTGCTGCTACGAACGGGCACGTGGTGGTACCCGAACACTCTCCTCGGGGTGATGGAGTACGACGACGGCGTGTACTACGCAGCGTCCAAGCTGCTGCTGCACGGCTCGCTGCCCTACGGCGACTTCACGATCGTCCATCCCCCGGTGGTCTCCCTCTTGCTGCTCCCCGCGTCCTTGCTCGGGGAGGTGCTCGGGGACCCGGCAGGCATGGCCGCCGCCCGGGTCCTCATGCAGGTCGTCGCCTGCCTCAACGTGCTTCTGGTCTACCGGCTCGCGCTGAAGCTCGGGCCTCGCGTCCCGGCCCTCATCGCCGCTGCCCTCTACGCCGTCATGCCGAACGCGGTGATCGCCGAGCACACCATCCTGCTCGAGCCGCTGGTGAACCTCGGCTGCCTGCTGGGCGTCCTGCTCCTACTCAGCAAGAGGCCGGTGTGGGCGGGGTTCTTCATCGCGGCGGCGTGCGGCATCAAGCTGTTCGCAGGCGTCTACGTCGTGGCCGTGCTCATCTGGCTCGTCCTCAGCAAGCGCAGGCAGGTGGCCAGGTTCCTTGCAGGCACCGCACTGGGCACTGCCGTCCTGGTCCTGCCCTTCGCGCTGGTCGACCTCAGCGCCTTCTGGCACGACGTCGTGATCACCCAGCTCTCCCGTCCGGAGGACGCCACCGACCACGGCTTCACCCGGATCGGGAACATGGTCGGGCTGGGTTACTCACCCGTTCTCATCGCGATGGCCCTGCTCGCGATCGTCCTGGCTGTCGCAGTGGTCCAGGTTCGCAGGGACCCGTCGTCACCGCTCGCGCTGTGGTTGCTGGTGATGGTCCTTGCCGGGGCGGCCTTCGCCACCAGCTCCTCGTACTTCCCTCA
>JAODNB010000019.1 GCA_025464795.1 Frankiales bacterium | reverse complement strand
AGACGCTGACCAGGTCGAGGGCCGGATCGGCCGCGGCGAAGCCCCCGGTGTCCAGCACCCCGGCCAGCCGCCCGTCGTCGACCAGCAGGTTCGCCGGCGTGAGGTCGCCGTGGGTCATCGCGTCGGCGTCGACCTCGGGAAGGATCCGCAGGTCGGCCCACAGGGAACGCAAGCGCGGGACGTCCAGGAGCTGCTCGCTGCGGACCAGGCACTCCGCGACCCACGGGTCGTGGTCGGTGAGGCGACCGCCTCTGCCCTTCCCGGTGAAGCGACGTCCTCGGGTGTCCGCCTGCCTCAGGGCTGCGAGCAGATCAGCCAGGTCCCCCGCGAACCCCGGTGACGCGGCAGGGTCGTCGTGCAGCGCGTCGCGCCCCGGCAGCCAGGTCTGGACGCTCCACGGCAGCGGGTAGCCGTGGCCAGGCTCGCCGAGGGCCACGGGCAACGGGGCGGGTACGGGCGAGACGGCTGCGAGCTCACGGGCAGCGTCTGCCTCGGACTGCAGGACCTCTCGAGACAGCGGCAGCAGCGGGAAGCGCACTGTCAGCTGCTCGCCGACGCGGAACAGGGTGTTCACGGTCCCGGACGTGGCCATCGGACGCAAAGGCAGGTCGGACCAGTGCGGGAACTGCTCGTCGAGCAGCGCTCGCGCGGTGGCAGGACCGATGTCGACCTGGCCGCGGTGCATGCGGGCCCACGCTACCCAGCGGAGGCCGTGTGGGGATCGACGTCCCAGGACGCGTAGTCGGAGGTTCCCTCGTCCGTGTTGCGTGTCGTGCCGCTGTGGTCCGACACGGCCTGGATGATGCCGCGTCCCCGGCCGGACTCGTCCGAGTCCAAGCTGACCACCACAGGCCACTCGACGCTGTTCGTCGCCGGTCGGGTGTCGCTCACGTCCACCCGCACGACGCCCTCCCGCTGACGCAGCTCGAGCACGACAGGCGGCACCCCGTGCTTGAACGCGTTGGTGACGAGCTCGCTCACCGCGAGGACCGCGTCGTCGACCAGGACCGACAGCCCCCAGCGCTCGAACGTCTCCCCCACCGCCTTGCGGGCCACACCGGCGGCGGACTCGTCGTCCGGCAGCTCGGTCCGTACGTCCTCACTGGCACGTTCCTGGACGGTTCGTGCGGAGTCGGACATGCCCTAGGTCTGCCCTCACGCGCCCGCCGCAACCGCCGGACCGGTGCATGGACTGCCCGGGACCGGGAACACCGGCTCCGTGATCCTCGCCCTGTTCTCCCGCCGGCTCCGTGGCTGGTTGCTGCTCACCCTGCTGCTGCCCCTCGTCGGCCGCGTGCTCCAGGCGCTCGGACTTCGGGTCGGTGAGCGCAACCCACGCGCCGGCAAGCTCCTCACCTCTGCCGGTGGAGTGGCCCGGTCACCGCGTCGCGGACGGTAGGAGACCTCAGACGTGCGGAGCCCACAGGCTCTGGTTCTTCTCCCCACCGGCTGAGTACGGGTGCTGCGGGCCCCGGGCCTGCCGGCTCGTGTAGCGGGGAGCGTTCTGCACCCCGTAGGCGACCATCTCGGTGATCGTCGCCCGGTGCTTCTGACGTCCGGCGTAGCCCTTGAGGTACGCCTGGTCGAAGACCAGGCCGCTCCACACGGACTCGTGCCAGTCCTGCGACTCGTAGGCGGTCTCGTGCGGCTGGGAGGCAGCCGTGACCAGCCGCAACGGCGAGTGCAGCCCGTTGTCGAAGGCACCGGACTCGCAGGAGGCGAAGTCGAACCACGCCCGGCCGCGGACCTGACCGAGGACCTGGGACACGGTCGTCTCGGGCACGAAGCGGTTGTCCGCGCCCCACAGGTAGGTGTGACCGGACGGACAGCCGCCGCGGCTCGAGATGCAGGCGTGCCCGGAGAAGTGGAAGAACGAGTAGCTGGTGCTGGTGCTGTGCCGCGCCAGCCAGACCATCGCGTCGACGATCGCCTGCCCGCTCGCCTGACCGTTCTTCAGCACCAGCAGGTGGTCTGACTTCCAGCCCGCCGTCAGCAGGGACGCGCGGACGGCGTCGGCGTCACCCACACCGCCGTACGTGTCGTGGGTGCGGCCCGCGTACTGGCTGATGCCGATGACGACGCCCCAGCGCTGGGACGGCGGGATGACCTTGCTCTTCGGCTTGGGCAGCGGCCGCAGGAAGGTCAGGGCCACGTGCCCCGACCGGGGTACGGAGACCAGCCCGTTGGTGCAGCGACCGGCGACGGGGGTGACGCGCAGCTGCGAACCGCGCGTCACGGACAGGTACGGGGAGCTGCCGCAGACGAGCGTCGTGACCTGGGAGGAGTAGCCACGCGGGGTGTAGTCGAGCGAGATGGCGATGGCGCTGCCGCTGCTGTCGACGCCCTGGACGCGGACGCGGTCCTCGGTCGCACCGACCCGCTGCCAGGCCCCGGGCTCAGTCGTCCACGTGCTGCCCCCGATGGTGACACCGCCGGCCCGCGAGTAGGTGACCGACAGCCCACGAGCCGCGGTGGCAGGTGCCGCGGCCTGGGCGGGCAGGAAGCACGCGGCGACGGCCAACAGGGTCGCCACGACGGTGGCAGCGCGGAGGCGGGTCATGCCCTCCAGTGTCTCAGGTCAAAGCCGGACAAACCATGCCGGTTCAGGGCGCCTCGTGCAGCAGCCACCAGAGCAGCGCCGTCAGGGACAGGCCGTCGCCGATCTCGCGGTCCCGTACGAGCTGCCGGAGGCGCTCGACGGGCACCCACTCGACCCGCTCGGACTCGCTCGGGTCCGTGGGTTCGCCGACGTAGGTCGCTCCCGAGGCGGTGAAGATCTCGAAGCGGAGGTCGGAGATGCCGTTGCTCGGGTGGTAGCCGAACAGCGGCCGCACCCCGGACGGCTGCCAGCCGGTCTCCTCAAGGACCTCGCGGGCGGCGGCCTCGAGGACCTCCTCGCCCTCCTCGACCTTGCCGGCGGGGATCTCCCAGCCCCAGGTGCGCGTGATGAAGCGGTGCCGCCACAGCAGCAGCACCCCACGCGCCGGGTCGTGCACGAC
>JAODNB010000018.1 GCA_025464795.1 Frankiales bacterium | reverse complement strand
GACGCGAAGCGCCCCGGGGCAACGGTCGGGCGCGGTCCTGGACATCGGTCACCAGACTAAGCGCGGAGTCGCAGGCCCACCGGCCGAGCAGGAACAATGGAGAGGTGACCCGCATCCTGCTGCTGTCTACCTCTGACACAGACCTGCTCTCTGCCCGCGCCTCAGGGGCGAACTACGCACTGGCCGCGCCCGGCCGGTTCGACCTCGACGACCTTCCTGGCATGGTCGCCGCGGCCGACGTCGTGGTGGTGCGCATCCTCGGCGGCCGCCGGGCCTGGACCGGGCTGGACGTCGTGCTCGAGGGCGAGCGTCCGGTCGTGGTGCTCACCGGCGAGATGACGCCGGACGCCGAGCTGATGGAGGCGTCCACCGTTCCGATCGGCGTCGCTGCGCAGGCGCACGACTACCTGGCGCAGGGCGGACCGGCGAACCTGGCGCAGCTGCACGCGTTCCTGTCCGACACGATCATGCTGACCGGCATCGGCTTCGAGCCTCCGGTGCAGCTGCCGTCCTGGGGCCCCCTGGTCCGGACTGCGAAGAACGAGAAGGGCCCGGTCGTCGGGATCCTCTACTACCGCGCTCATCACGTGGCGGGCAACACCGCTTTCATCGAAGCGCTCGCCGACGCCGTCGAGGCTCAGGGCGGCATCCCCCGAGCCTTCTACGCTGCGTCGCTCCGGACCCCGGAGGACGAGCTCTTGCAGGCCCTCGAGGGGGTGGACGCGCTCATCACGACGGTCCTCGCCGCCGGCGGCACCCGGCCCGCACTCGCGAGCGCGGGCGAGGACGACGAGGCCTGGGACGTCGGGGCTCTCGCCGGCTTCGACGTGCCGATCCTGCAGGCGCTCGCTCTGACGAGCAGCCGCGCCACCTGGGTCGAGGGCGACGAGGGCCTCAGCCCGCTGGACACCGCGACGCAGGTCGCCATCCCGGAGTTCGACGGGCGCATCATCACCGTGCCCTTCTCCTTCAAGGAGGTCGATGAGGACGGCCTGACCGTCTACGTCCCGGACCTCGAGCGGTGCGCGCGCGTCGCCGGCTTGGCCGTCAGCCACGGCCGGCTCAGCCACCTCGACAACGCCGACAAGCACATCGGCATCGTGCTGTCCGCCTACCCGACCAAGCACTCGCGCATCGGCAACGCCGTCGGGCTCGACACCCCAGCGTCGGTCGTCCGGCTGCTGAAGGCGATGGAGGGGTCGGGCTACGACGTCGGTGACCTGCCCGGGTACGCCGAGCAGGACGGCGACGCCCTCATCCACGCCCTGATCGCTGCCGGCGGTCAGGACCCCGACTGGCTGACTGAGGCGCAGCTGCAGGGCAACCCGATCCGCATCCCGGCCGCCGCCTACCGGTCCTGGTTCTCGACCCTGCCGCTCGACTTCCAGGAGGGCGTCGAGAAGGCCTGGGGTCCAGCTCCCGGTGACCTGTACGTCGACCGGTCAACCGACCCGGACGGCGAGATCGTGGTCGCGGCGCTGCAGTCGGGCAACGTCACCCTCGTCGTGCAGCCGCCACGCGGCTTCGGCGCGAACCCGGTCGCGATCTACCACGACCCGGACCTCCCGCCCTCGCACCACTACCTGGCTGCCTACCAGTGGCTGTCGAGCACGTTCCACGCCGACGCGCTCGTGCACGTGGGCAAGCACGGCAACCTCGAGTGGCTGCCCGGCAAGGCGCTCGGCATGTCTGCGAGCTGCGGGACCGACGCGGCGCTCGGCAACCTGCCGCTGGTCTACCCGTTCCTGGTGAACGACCCGGGCGAGGGCAGCCAGGCCAAGCGCCGGGCCCACGCGACGCTCGTCGACCACCTCGTCCCGCCGATGGCCCGCGCGGAGTCCTACGGCGACCTGGCGCGGCTCGAGCAGCTGCTCGACGAGCACGCCAACATCGCCGCCATGGACCCGGCCAAGCTCCCGGCGATCCGCGCCCAGATCTGGACACTGATCCAGGCCGCCCGCCTCGACCACGACCTCGGCCTCGATGACCGCCCCCACGACACCGAGTTCGACGACTTCCTGCTGCACGTCGACGGCTGGCTGTGCGAGGTGAAGGACGTCCAGATCCGCGACGGCCTGCACGTCCTCGGCCAGGCACCGACCGGTGAGGCTCGTGCCCTTCTGGTCTTGGCGATCCTGCGGTCCCGTCAGCTCTGGTCGGGAAAGCGGAGCCTGCCTGGGCTGCGACAGGCGCTCGGCCTCGACGACGAGACGCTGGTCAGCACCGACCAGTTCGAGGAGCAGGCCAAGGCCCTCGTCCTCGACCTCGAGGCGCACGACTGGGACGCGGACCGGATCGCCCACCTCACGGGCGACGAGACCGTTGCGGACATCCTGCGCTTCGCCTGCGAGGAGGTCGTCCCGCGCCTCGCCAAGACCACCGACGAGCTGACGAACGTGCTGCACGCCCTCGACGGCGGCTACGTCCCCGCCGGTCCGTCGGGGTCGCCGCTCCGCGGCTTGGTCAACGTGCTGCCGACCGGTCGCAACTTCTACTCGGTCGACCCGCAGGCCGTACCGAGCAAGCTCGCGTGGGAGACCGGACAGGCGATGGCCGAGTCCCTGGTCGAGCGCTACCTGAGTGACCACGGCGCGTACCCGACCTCTGTCGGGCTGTCCGCCTGGGGTACGTCCGCGATGCGCACCAGCGGCGACGACGTCGCCGAAGCCCTGGCCCTGCTGGGGATCCGGCCCGTCTGGGACGAGGCCTCTCGCCGGGTCCGCTCCCTCGAGCCGATCAGCACCGAGGAGCTCGGACGCCCCCGCATCGACGTCACGATCCGCATCAGCGGCTTCTTCCGCGACGCCTTCCCGCACGTCGTCGCGATGCTCGACGACGCCGTGCAGCTCGCGGCCGGGCAGGACGAGCCGGACGAGCTCAACTACGTCCGGGCCCACGTGCAGCAGGACACCCGGGAGCACGGCGACGCAAGGCGCGCGACGCTGCGGGTCTTCGGCTCCCGGCCGGGTGCGTACGGCGCGGGGTTGCTCCCCCTTCTCGACGCCGGCAACTGGCGCGACGACAAGGACCTCGCTGAGGTCTACGCCGTGTGGGGCGGCTTCGCCTACGGACGGGGGCTCGACGGGGTTCCGGCCCGACCTGACATGGAGTCGGCCTACAAGCGGCTGTCGGTCGCTGCGAAGAACGTCGACACCGTCGAGCACGACATACTCGACTCGTCCGACTACCTCGAGTACCACGGCGGCATGGTCGCGATGGCCCGCGCGCTGACGGGCAAGGCCCCGGAGGCCTACATCGGGGACAGCACGAACCCCGACCGGGTCCGGACGAGGAACCTGGTCGAGGAGACCAGCAGGATCTTCCGCGCTCGAGTCGTGAACCCGCGGTGGGTCGAGGCGATGCGCCGGCACGGCTACAAGGGCGCCTTCGAGCTGGCTGCCACCGTCGACTACCTGTTCGGCTACGACGCGACCACAGGTGTCGTCACCGACCACATGTACGAGACCCTCGCCCAGACCTACGTCCTCGACGAGACGAACCGCGAGTTCCTCCAGACCAGCAACCCGTGGGCGCTGCACGGCATGACCGCAAAGCTCCTCGAAGCCGTGGACCGCGGGATGTGGGCAGAGCCCGACAGCGAGGTGCTGGCGGACCTGAAGGCGACGTTCCTCGCGACCGAAGGAGATCTCGAAGGTGACTGACGAGCTCAGCCAGGGCGGCACCGTCCGCCCGATCACGCTGCACGGCGAGCCGGTCCTGCACGGGCGGTGCGCCGAGGTCACGAGCTTCGACGAGGACCTCATCACCCTTGTGAAGGACATGTACGTGTCCATGTACGCGGCGCGGGGTGTAGGCCTCGCCGCCAACCAGATCGGCGTGGGCCTGCGGGTGTTCGTCGTGGACTGTCCCGACGCCTCGGGCGAGCACGTCGTGCAGCACGTCGTGAACCCGGTGCTCGAGCTCCCGCCGCTGGACGACCGCGTCCTGGACGAGGACGAGGAGGGATGCCTGTCGGTGCCCGGACCAAGCGCGGCGGTGGCCCGCCCGAACGCCGCAGTGGTCCGTGGGGTCGACGTGCACGGCGAGCGGGTGGAGATCGTCGGGTCAGGACTGCTCGCTCGCTGCCTGCAGCACGAGAGCGACCACCTGGAGGGGATGGTCTACGTCGACCGGCTGTCGAAGCGGGTCCGCAAGCGCGTGCTGAAGGAGTGGATCGAGGGCGACTTCGAGGACGAGGACGAGACGCTGTAGCGCCGAGGACTGGACTTCGGCTGGCTCGACCACAACGATGCGGCCACAGCGACCTCGGGGGAGTGCGATGAGCGGGCGCGAGACGATCCGACTGCCAGGAGCGGTACCGGACGCAGCCGACGAGGCCATGGGCGGCGGGACGGGAGACCTCACCGAGGCCCTTCTGAGCACGAGCGTCTGGACCGACCAGCTGCTGGCCGCCGCCGGCATCCCCGTCGTCGAGGTCCCCTTCGTCACGGTCGGGTCAGGAATCGGCTCGTTCGTCACGACGGACTACCTGCGGATCATGGGAGTGCCGAAGGAGCAGATCAAGGTCCTCGGCAACAACCCGGTCCCGTGGTCGACCTACGAGTACCTCACGCGCAACTCGCAGATCCCCCGCGGTGAGCGGTTGCGGTCCGACAGCGCGTCCACGCCGGACAACATCTGGGGCTTCCCCAGCTACGCCGTCCGCGAGGCGTTCGCCGCGAAGGGGCTGAAGAACAAGCTGTTCCCCCTCTGGAACGTCGCGACCGAGCCGATCTTCAGCAACTACTACACGCCCAAGGCAGGGCAGGCCTTCGAGAGCATGGAGGCCGAGACCAAGCGCATCGACTACTTCGACTGCCTCGACAAGGGCCTTGTGCGGATGGTCCGCAAGCGGAGCGGCGGTGGCTACTTCACGATCCTGACTCCCCCGGCCGGGACCACCCCGACGAAGCGCGTCGCGTACAAGAGCCGTTGGGTGCACCTCGCGGTCGGCTACCCGGGCCTGAAGTTCCTCGACGACCTGCAGACCTACCGGACGACGTACAACGACTACTCCACGGTGGTGAACGCCTACGAGCCGCACGAGGGCATCTACGAGGACCTGAAGAAGCGGCCGGGGACGGTCGTCATCCGCGGTGGCGGCATCGTCGCGAGCCGCATCCTGCAGCGCCTCATCGACGACCGCGACCGCGAGAGCACCCAGGTGCAGATCGTGCACGTGTTCCGCACCTACATCACCGGCGCTCACGGGCCGTCGATCTTCATGCGTCGCCGCGGCGGCGACGGGTGGGCCTACCAGGGCTTCAACTACCCGAAGTCGGTGTGGGGTGGCCAGCTCAAGGCCCGCATGCGCAAGCTCGAGGGCAAGGACCGTGCAGACCTCTACAAGACCATCGGCGGCACCAACACCCCTGTGAGATGGAGCTGGCAGGAGCAGCTGAAGCGCGGCCGCAAGGAGGGCTGGTACCGCACGGTCACCGGGTCCGTCGAGTCTGTCGTCCCTGCCCCGCAGGGGAACGGCACGACGACCCGGCTGAAGACCAAGGACGGCATCGTCGAGATCCCGGCCTCCTACATCATCGACTGCACGGGCCTCGAGGCGGACATCGCCGAGCACCGGATCTTCGCCGATCTGCTCACGCACTCCGGGGCCGGGCGCAACCCAGTCGGCCGCCTGGACGTCGAGCGCACCTTCGAGGTCAAGGGCACGGCGAACGGGGACGGCAAGCTGTACGCCTCCGGCACCGCCACGCTCGGCGGGTACTTCCCGGGTGTCGACACCTTCCTGGGGCTGCAGATCGCCGCCCAGGAGATCGGCGACGACCTCGCGAAGCAGGGCTTCGGCTCGTACATGGGCCCGCTGCGGTCCGTCTCGCAGTGGCTCAAGTGGGCCCGGGGAAAGGCGATCTGATGCTTCCCACCCTGAACGGCCGGATCCAGAGCCGCATCGTCATCACCCTCATCATTGGCGGTCTCTGGTCGCTGCTCATCGCCCTGTTCCTGCCGGGCGTCAGCGGGGCTTCCTACAGCGACAAGCTCAGAGCGCTGCTGGGTCTGCTCATCGTGCTGACCGTCCTGGGCATCGGCTGGGAGCTCGTCTACCACGGGCTCATGCAGCTCCGGTGGGAGAAGGACTGGCCGACCCTGTTCGGGCTCGTCACGATCGTCAACGAGGGAACGCTCGCCTACGTCCTGGTGGTGCACCGCCGCTTCGACCACTGGTGGTTCCACGACGACTACCGGCTCCCCAGGTCGACGTTCCTGTTCGCGCTCATCACCACGTGGCTGGTTGTCTGGCTGTGGGCCAACGGGCCCATGCGGGTCTTCACCGTCCACTGGCGCTTCCGCGGTGGCCGCTTCGTCTGATCCCGCAACCACGCGGGCACCACTGGAGGTAGTTGTGAGCTTCACCGTTCAGGTCGCCGACGGCGATGGCGTCGTGGCCCGCTACGGCGGCTCGATCGTCGTCGCCCCCAGCGACTCGGCCATCGTCGACGCGGTGCTCGACCTGGCCCGGAACGCTGACCGCGACCATGCCGACGAACCCGGGCGCTTCCTGCCCCGCAAGGTCGCAGGGATCGTGGCGCAGACCGACGACACGCCCACGCTGGCCGTCGTCTCCACCCTGTCGGACGGCATCGCCGTGCTGCTGGTGGGCGACGTGAGCCTGACGCTGATCGACGACAACGGCACGTCGTCGGTCTCCGGCCGGGACGCGACCACGTGGGTCGATCGGATCGTGCGTGGGAGCTGGTCCTCGCTCACGGTGACCCTGGCAGGTGCCGGGGCCATCAACCGCAGGAGCGACCTCCAGGGCGGTGTCCTCACGGCGAGCGGTGTGCAGCTGACGTCCGCCGTTCCGGCAGTCTCTGCCCCCGAACCGGGCGAGCCTCTCGTGGATCCCGAGCGCGTGGAGGTCCCCGGTTTCGAGTCCTTCTCGCTAGCCGAGCCGGTGGCCGCCGACCCGCTGCCCGTGGCCGGCGAGACCTCGCGGACGACGAGGGGATCAGCCGAGACCGCGCTCCCCGAGGCCGAGCAGCAGGCAGCCGACGGCGCCGTCACCGTGCAGGGCATCGAGTGCTCCCGCCAGCACTTCAACGACCCCACCGCGGTCTACTGCGCGGTGTGCGGCATCTCGATGGTCCACCAGACGCACAACCTGGTGTCCGGGCCTCGGCCGCCGCTCGGCGTCCTCGTCCTCGACGACGGCTCGGTGTACAGCCTCGCCGGCGACTTCGTCCTCGGGCGTGAGCCGGACAACGCGCCGGAGGTCCTCAGTGGCGCCGCTGCGCCGCTGACCCTCGATGACCCCGACGTCACGATGTCCCGCGTGCACGCCAGGATCCAGCTCGTCGACTGGGACGTGAGGCTCCTCGACGCAGGGTCGGCCAACGGCACCTACACCGCGCAGCCGGGTGAGACGGAGTGGACGAAGCTCGGCAGCGGGGAGATGGTCGTGCTCACGCCGGGCACCAAGGTCTCGCTCGGTGGCCGCACCTTCGTCTTCGACAGCCACCACAAGCTCTAAGAGCCTGCGGCACAAGCCGAAGTGGGGGAAGGGGGGGTGGGTCAGTCGGGCTCTCCGGCGCGCTCCCTTCCGTGGTTGCGGGTGAGCAGCACCGAGCCCAGCAGGAGGAAGAACAGGAAGACGGCTGCCACCGTTGCTCCGGCACCAGACGGCGCCGAGGAAGCCGACGACACCACGAGGTCGATCGGAGCTGAGGCAGTGCGCCCTCCGCACATTGCCTGGATCACGTGTGCGCCGATCGAGGTGTCCGGGAGCTGCACGGTGCCCTCGAACGTGCCGTCCGGCCTCGCCGTCGCGGCCCCGGCTGGTGCTCCCTCGACCGCGAAGGTGACGGCGGAGCCGGGAGGGCAGCTGCCTCCGCTCAAGGAAGCGCTCCCTCCGGGTAGGGCCGACGGCGAGTCGAGGTGGATCGTTGCCGGACCTGGGCTCGGCGACGCGGTGACGGCCGGGCTGGTCGGTGAGCCTGACGGCGTGGGGCTGGGTGACGTCGTGGGGGACGCTGACGAGGACGGCGAAGCCGTCGGGCTAACGGTCGGGGAGGGCGTCGGGGAGGAGCTCGGACGGGGCGCGGGTGACGACGTCGGTGTCGGTGCCGGCCGAGGTGAGGGCGTCGGCGTGCGGGTGACCGACGGCCGCGGGGACGGGGAGGCCTTCGCCCAGGTGTGGCGAGCGGTGTCACCGACGACCTGACCGCTGTTGTCGCGGTACTCAGCCGTGACCGAGTCGATGCCCTCAGCAGTGCTGGTCCACGTCACGCTGGCGACGCCCTGTGCGTCGGTGACGGCGCTGCGCGGCCACCCGGTGCTCGGTCCTGCGTTCTGGACGACGTCGACGCAGAACCCGCTCACGGGTCGGCCGTTGACCGTCACCTGCGTCGAGAGGGTGAACGGTGCGCCAGGTACCGAGGTGGTGCCCTTGGGTCCGGCGGTGAGCACGTAGCCGTTCGGGCCGGACGCACCGCGGCCGCTGTTGCACAAGCCGCTGTCGGCGGCTGCAGGAGCGGCGAGACCCACGGCGGCCGCGACCGCCACCAGCACGGTCAAGGCACGCAACCGATCGATGATCACCCCGCGACGGTCGTCCTCCCCGACAGGCGCGTCAAGGCGCCCCCCGGGCGACTGCCACGCAGGACCGGTCCCCACGTCGGTGCCCCACGAGGCTGACAGCGGTCACCCCTCCCGTTACGGTCCGCTCATGCGCATCGGGGGAGCACGTGCCGGTCTGGCCGTCGCGGCCCTTGGGCTGGTCGCCGGCGTGGGCCTGCCGGCGCATGCGGCGGGCGGCGGCCTCGACATCACGGCAACCGTGGACGGCCACTCGCTGCAGGCTGCCGGGTCCAACAGCCCGATCGTGCTGAAGCCCTC
>JAODNB010000013.1 GCA_025464795.1 Frankiales bacterium | reverse complement strand
GGGCAGTGGATGTGGCGGCCTCCGCGGCCGACACCTACCGGTGGCTGTGCCAGCTGAAGGTCGCCCCGTACAGCTACGACTGGATCGACAACCTGGGTCGGCGGAGCCCGCGAACCCTCACTCCGGGGGCGGACGTGTTCGAGGTGGGTGACCGCTTCGTCGCCGGGTTCCGAGTAGCGGCGTTCGTCCCGGGGGAGTCGATCACGATCCGCGGCGGTCAATGGCTGTTCATGACCTACGAGGTCGTCCCGGTCACCGAGGGCTCCTGCCGGCTGCTGGGAGTCATCGCGGTGAAGCAGAACCGAGTCGTCGGAGAGCTGCTGGCCTGGGGCGACCTCGTGATGATGCGCAAGCAGCTGAGGACGATCGCCCACCTGGCAGCGCAGAAGGGCCGGTCCACGGGGACCGACCCTTCCGACTAGCCGTTACGCGCGGGGCTCAGGCGCGGGGAGACGCCGGGATGACGGGCTTCGGTGCCGTCGCGACGGCCTTGCCCTTCTTCGGCTTCTTGGCCTCGCGGCCCTGCTTGTCCTTCGACATGGGGATCTCCTTCGAGTCTGACTGGATGGCGGGTCGGCAGGTGCTCGTCAGCTCTTCATGCCCTGACCGTACGCGTCTGCGGCTCTGGACTCCATCGGATTGGGGTCCGACACCAGACGCGACCACAGCTGGGTGTCCACCCGCTGCCCCTGCTTCAGGTAGCTCTCGCGCTTGGTGCCCTCGTAGGAGTAGCCGCAGGTGCGGGCGACAGCCTGGGAGGCTGCGTTGGCGTTGTTGATGTGGAGCTGGATCCGGTGCACCCCCTTCGCGAAGGCCCAGTCCGTCAGCTCGCGCAGCGCGAACGTCGCGACGCCGCGGCCGCGGTGCGTCGGGGCGACCTGGTAGCCGAGCTCAGCCTCACCACGAACGAGGTCGAGCACAGGAGCGCAGGCCCATCCGACGACCTCGGCGGCGTCTCCGTCCGCGTCTCCGTCGAGGACGACCCACGCGCCCTCGTCGCCGAAGCGCGTGAGCCAGTTGGCCGCGTGGTCCGCGGGCGCAGGCTCCGGCACCGGGGTGTTCGCACGGATCTCCGGGTCGTCCAGCCAGCTCTGGACCACCGCCACGTGCACCGGCCGGTAGAGGACCAGTCTCACGAGGGCAGCGCGATCGGTGGCTCGCCGCGCTCGAGGTCCCACGCCCGGGTGTCAGCCGCGGTCACGGACAGCGGAGTGGTCGGCATGCCCACCGCCAGCGCGGCCGCCGCGCTGCGTCGGAACATGACGTCCCAGGAGGGCTCGGGGAGCACCAGCGGGAAGCCGGGGACCGGGTCGACGACAACCAGGTCGAGATCGGCCCCGGCGGCACAGACCTTGATCAGCTCCTGCAGCGTGACGGCCGGCTGTGGGCCGACCGCGTTGAAGATCCCGGGCTTGTCCTGCTCGAGCAGCAGCACGACCAGCCTCGCCAGGTCGCGCGAGTCCACGACCTGAACGGGCTGATCGGGCCGGCCGGGGAGCTCGAGCCGGCCGCCCTTGGGTGCGGTCCGGGCCCAGTAGGTGAAGCGGTCCGTCGGGTCGTGCGGACCTGCGACGATCCCAGGCCGCACGATCGTCGCGGCGTCCCCGAAGCGGCTGAGGACGTCGTCCTCACAGGCGACCTTCAGCGGGCCGTAGGTGTCGTTGTCGATGACCTCGGTGTCCCGTTCCGGCGCCAGGCGGGCAGTGTCCTCGGTCATCCCGTCACCTGCTTGTGTGCGGTCGTAGACCGAGCCCGTGGAGATGAACAGGTACCTGCTGGTGGTCACCGCGTCGGCGGCCTGGATGACGTGCCGCGGGACGTATCCGGAGACGTCCACGACGGCGTCCCAGGTCAACCCCTTCAGGGAGGCGTAGTCACCGGTGTCGCGGTCTCCGACGAGCCTGGGGACGTCCGGGAACAGCGACGGGTTCGAGACGCCGCGGCTGAACAGGGTCGGGGTGTGGCCACGGTCGAGCAGGTCGTCGACGATGGCGCGGCCGACGAACGCGGTGCCGCCAAGGACAAGGACGTTCACGAGGTCTCCAAGGTGGCTCCGTAGGTGGCTGGTCGGGCGTCACTGGTACGGCCCCCGCGGACCTGCGCGACGGCCTCGGTCAGGACGGCCAGCAGCTCGTCGGTGATGCGGGCGTGGTACGGAGACAGCATGAGGTGCAGGCCGCCGGGCTGCCGGTCGGGGTACCAGCCCTTCTCCTGCAGGGCGTCCGCGACGGCGTCCATGTCGACGTCGTCGCTGCCGACCTCGAAGACCGACA
The DNA here is from genome assembly GCA_025464795.1 of Frankiales bacterium. Lineage (GTDB taxonomy): Bacteria > Actinomycetota > Actinomycetes > Mycobacteriales > SCTD01 > RYN-111. The sequence goes on along the minus strand of JAODNB010000013.1, from coordinate 2,975 downwards.
GGTCGGGATCGACCGTGACGCGCAAGCCCTCGATGGCCGAGATCCCTTGCAGGAGAGCGTTTCTGGTGTCTCGCACCTTCTCGGCAAGACGGACGTACCCGTCCTCGCCGAGCGACGTCAGGGCCGCCCACGCCCCGGCTATGGGGGGCGCGGGCCGCGTGCCAGCAGGGGTGGGGGAGCCGTACAGGCCGCCGCCCCAGGCGCCGTCGTCGAACCACCACTGCTTCTCGTACAGGGCGCGCTCGCGGTGGATCAGCACCGAGGCGCCCTTGAACGAGTAGCCGTACTTGTGGATGTCAGCGCTGATGCTCGTGACCCCGGAGACCCGGAAGTCCCACGGCGGTACGGGTTCCCCGATGCGCTCCCAGAACGGCAGCAGCAGGCCACCGAGGCAGGCGTCGACGTGGCAGAGGATCCCGTGCTCCTCGGCGATCGCAGCGACCTCCGTCACGGGGTCGATCACGCCGTACGGGTAGTTGGGGGCGGACGCCACCAGCAGGATCGTCCGATCATCAACCGCTGCGCGGAGCTCCTCGACCAGGAGCCGCTTCGTGACTGGGTCGATGCCCACCCGGACCTGCTCGACGTCGAGCAGGTGGCACGCCTTGGCGAAGGCGGGGTGGACGGTGATCCCTGTGACGATCTTGGCTCGGGCGATGCCGCGTTCGCGGGCGACCGCACGGGCGACGTAGACGGCGACGAGGATCGACTCGGTGCCGCCGCTCGTGAGGCCGCCCGGACCTGCCGTGCCGTGCAGGAGGTCGGCCACCATGTCGGCCGTCTCCTGCTCCAGCCGCGCGAGCGAGGGGAACCGGAAGGGGTTGAGCGCGTTCTCGGCGAGGTACTCGCGACTGACCGCGGCAAGGACGTCTTCGAGCTCGGGGGAGTCGGGGTGGTAGACGAGGCTGAAGAGCCGTCCGCTGCGCCAGTCGGCGTCGTCGTGCCGGTTGGCGCGGAGCTGGTCGAGGAGCTCCTCGGTCGGGAGCCCGTGAGCCGGTAGCTGCATGCCGCCTTTCTACAGGGCGCACCGGAAGCCGGTGTTGCCCAGCGAGCTGTCAGGGGCGGCGAAGCTCCGAGCCGCGGGCCGGTAGCGCCGGCAGTAGGAGTCGTGGCAGAGGTAGGAGCCGCCCTTCAGGATCCCGTCGTGCGTCCACTCCCACACGTTCCCGAGCAGGTTGTGCAGGCCGAAGGCGTTGGGCGCGTAGGCGTCGACCGCGCAGGTGCCCGTTGTCGGCGCCGTGGGGAACGCGCCGTGCCAGACGTTGATGAGGGTGTCGTCGAGGTCATCACCCCAGGGGAAGACCGTCGTCGAGCCGGCTCGCGCGGCGTACTCCCACTCGGCCTCCGTGGGCAGACGCTCGCCGGCCCACTCGGCGAACGTCATCGCATCGTTCGCACTGATGTGGACGGCCGGATGATCGTGGAGGGCGCCAGAGGCGGGCCCGTACGGGTGCTTCCAGTCGGCACCCTCGACCTGGCGCCACCAGGGCGCGTCGAGCACCGCCCGGGTCTCGGGGAAGTCCTGGGGCAGCAGGCCTGCGAAGACGAACGACCAGCCGAACCGCTCCGCATCGGTGACGTAACCGGTCGCCTCGACGAAGGCGGCGAACCGGGCGTTGCTCACGGCGCACGCGTCGAGGACGAACGGGTCGACGTGCGCGGGTCGGGCTGGCGCCTCCTCCGGGTAGGAGTCATCGGCTCCCATGACGAAGGAGCCGCCGGCAAGCTGGACCTGCGTCGCCTGGTCCGTCCCGCGGCTTGTCGCGGTACGGCGCCCGGCGCCTCGGTCCTCCGAGGGAGTGCAGCAGCTCATGTCACGCAGAACTCGTTGCCCTCGGGGTCCTGCAGGACGAAGGCGTAGTGGCCCGCCATGCCGGAGAGCCCGCGCAGCTGGCTCGCACCAGCGGCGATCAGCTCGGCGACCTTGGCGTCGACGAGCGGGATCCGGTCCTCGAGCGGCACCTCGCGCCCTCCGCCGACCCGCAGATCCAGGTGGATGCGGTTCTTGAGCTCCTTCTCCTCCGGGACCGGCTGGAACCAGATGCCCGGCCTGCGCCCTTCCGGGTCCCGGATGCGGTCGCAGCAGTCGCCCTCCTCCAGCTCCTCCTCGGGCACTCCGACGCTGAGGTACCACTCGCGCCACGTCCCATGGCCCGCGGGGGCCGGCTCCGGCTCGTAGCCGAGAGCGAGGCACCAGAACGTCACCTGACCGCTCGCGTCGCGAGTGTCGATCGTCATGCTCCACGGGGTGCTCACGTCCCGGACCCTAGTGTCTGCAGGCATGCCGACCCTCGTGCTCATCCGCCATTCCAAGGCGGAAGCTCACCGCGACGACGACCACGCGCGACAGCTCGCGCCCAGGGGTCGCGCGGACGCTGCCCAGCTGCGCGAGTGGCTGACCGCGCGAGGGATCGCGCCTGATCGGGTGGTGGTGTCCACTGCCCTGCGCACTCGCGAGACCTGGGAGTGCTGCTCTGTCGGTTCGGTGCCGCCCGTCTTCGACGACCGGCTGTACGAGGCCTCCGTGGACGACCTGCGCGCGGTGATCGCCGAGACCGCCCCGTTCGTGCAGGTGCTGGTGCTGCTCGGGCACAACCCCGGCGTGGAGCAGCTGGCGTGGGCTCTCGACGACGCCGACGGCGCACGCGACAAGACGAACACCGGGATGCGCACGTCGGGTGCGGCGGTGTTCCACCTCGAAAGCTGGGGAGCGCAAGAGGCCACCCTCCAGCACTGGCGCTAGCCCGCTGAGGCATCTGATCATTCTGGTTTCTCGATGTGCATATCGGGGTTACCTAGTCTCGAACATGTGTACTATAGAGGGGTGAGGAATGAGGGGTTGCGGGCGCTGGAGGGCAAGAACGCGCTGTTCGCGGCGACCGGCCAGATCCAGCTGCTGCACGCCCAGACCCAGCTGATGGAGCTGCACCTGCTGCAGCTCATCCACGGCTACGCCAGCGGGATCGAGAACTTCG
>JAODNB010000003.1 GCA_025464795.1 Frankiales bacterium | reverse complement strand
GCCTTGATGGCGTCGTAGAGGTCGGCCTCCTCGTCCGAGATCGTGAGCATGATGATCTTGGCGGACGGAACGGCGTCGTGGATCGCCGTACAGGCCTCGATGCCGCTGCGCTTGGGCATCCGGACGTCCATGAGGACGATGTCCGGGAGGGTCTCCGACGCCGTCTCGACCGCCTCGGTGCCGTCGGACGCCTCGCCGACCACCTCGATGTCGGGCTCCTGCTCGAGGACCATCTGCAGACCCCGGCGGAACAGCGCGTGGTCGTCCACGACGAGGACCCGGATCGGGTCGACCGCCAGGGTGCCGGCCGGCGCGGTCACGGGGCTGCCGACGGGCACGACGGGGAGCACGGTGGGCTCGTCGGTCAAGGGGACCTCCAGGGAGAGCGGCGGACCGGTCCGTACGGACTAGCCGTGCGCCAAGGATGCTGCGGGGTCGATGATGCCACGCGGCGGGGCGAACCATGCCCAGGTGGCCGCAACTGATCACCGCGCCCTGTCACGAGTGACGGGCCGTGCCCCGTGAGGCACGGCCCGCCACCGGCGGAGCAGGTCAGCTCGCAGCGAGCCGGATGACCCCGTAGTCGTAGCCGTGCCGCCGGTAGACGACGCTCGGTAGGCCGCTCTCCTTGTCCGCGAACAGGAAGAAGTCGTGCCCCACCAGCTCCATCTCGTGGAGCGCCTCCGGGGTGGTCATCGGGATCGCCTCGTGCGTCTTGTCGCGCACGACGAGGGCGTCGGTGTCGTCGCCCGGCTCCTCGAGCGGGGCTGCCTCGGGCTCGGTGACGGCGTCCTCCGCGGCGACCAGGGAGGCGGCGAACTCCCCCGCCGAGGCGGGCGTGCGCAGGCCGTGGTGCACCCGACGGCGGTCGTGGCTCTTGCGCAGCCGCGCCTCGAGCTTGAGCGTCGCGGCGTCCAGCGCGGCGTAGAAGGTCTCGGCGCATGCCTCGGCCCGGATGACGGGACCCTTGCCGCGTACGGTCAGCTCGACCCGCTGGCACTGGGAGGACAGTCGTGGGTTCTTCTCGTGGAACAGCTCGACGTCTACGCGGAAAACCCGGGCGTCCAAGCGTTCGGAGGGGGCCAGCTTGTCCTGCACGTGCTGGCGGAAGTGCTCCGGTACCTCGACGTTCCGGCCCTTGACGACGATGTCCACGCGGTCTCCTCAAGCTCAGTGGGAGTGCAGGCGCCCCGCTTGTTGGGCGGAGTACTGCGACCTCCTGTCACTCGGCGACCGGCGCCAGCCAGAGCCCCTCCGGGCTCCTGGTCAGGACGTTAACCCTGCGAGCCCCTCGGTGGAAGGGGTGACGTCCTTACGGGTGATACCCACCGCTTCTGGGTCGCGGCCAGGACGCTTGCCCCGACCACCGCGTGCCCACCTGCTCGCAGGGCACGGGTCGCTTCCACCACCGTGGCCCCCGTCGTGACCACGTCGTCGACCACCACCACGCGCAGCTGGGGCGGGCCTTGCGCACGCAGCGCGCCGTGCAGGTTCGCAGCCCGTTGGGACGTGGTCAGACCGGACTGGTCCGCAAGGGACCTGCGCTGTCTGAGCAGGCGCATCGCGCGGACGTCGACACCCTCGGACCGCAGCGCGCGGGCGGCGGCCTGGGCGAGCCTCATCGCGTGGTCGTGACCCCGCGACCGCACGGCGTGTGGCGAGCTCGGGACAGGGCACAGGACGAAGGGCCCCCGCCCGTGCACGAGGACGGCGGCGGCGAGCGCGGAACCCAACGGTCGCGTGAGCTGCAAACGTCCGTGCTCCTTGTGCGACAGAAGGAGGCGCTGTAGGGGGCCGTCGTAGCTGGCCAGCGCTGACAGGGGCGGCAGCCCGGGTGGGCACGGGGTGGGGGTCACCAGGCCGAGCGGCGGGCCCACCAGCAGAGCCCGGCACGGGGCGCACAGGCCTGCCCCGGGCGCGCCACAGCCGGCGCACTCCCGGGGCAGGACGAGGTCGAGCAGAACGGCGAGCACCTCTTCAGCCTGGCCTGAGAAGCCCTCCGCCCGCTCGGTCCCCTGTGGATCAGCCGGGGTAGACCGGGACCGTGCCGGTCTGCACCCTCGAGAAGCCGCGGCCCGCGAGGTAGATGCCCGTCCCCGACCCGACGAGCACTCCCGCCGAGGAGGCAGCGACGGACTCGGGCTTGTCGAGCACACCCGTGCTGTTGAGGGGCGTTGCGGTGGAGCCGTCCACGGCCAGTCTCACGACCTGGTCGTCCCGGGCCAGCCGGCCGATCACGACCAGCTCGATGCCGGAGGCCCACGCCAGCGCCCGCGCACGCGACAGGTCGGGCAGGACCATCGTCAGCCCCGCGATCCGGGGCAGCCCGTCGACGACCTCGACCCGCCCGACCCACACCTGTCCGCCCACGACCAGCCCTGCCCGGGCACCGTCTCGGGACATCGCAAGCGCCTGCAGCCGCCCAGCCGGCAGCCCGAGGACGGTCACGGTCTGGAGCTCGCGGGAGCCGTTGCGAAGCAGGACCACCTGGCGGCCCGACTGCAGCAGCCACAGGCCGTACTGCCCCGAGCCCCAGGACGGCGAGGCCAGCCCCTGACCGCGTGGGCCCGTCGTGAACGGCCCGCGCAGAGGACCGGTGGTGATCGTGACCGGGCCGGTCGGGCGGCCGGTGAGCAGCGCGACCTGGGTGCGGTCGGGCGTGACGGCTGCGGCGTCGACGGCGATCGCGCCGGGATCGGTCGGTCCGCCGGCTGTCGCCGGTCCCGAAGCCAGCGGCGAGGACGAGCGCAGCCTGCGGCCAGCGAGGAAGAAGTACGGCGGCGTGGGTCCGAGGCCCTCCGGGTCGAAGCTCGCCCAGTCGCTCGCGTCCTGCACCGCACCGACGGTCGGCACCTTCACCGGAAGCCCCTTCTGGAGAAGGCGCAGCCCGGTGAACGACGGCCCGAGCCCGCGCAGGGTCCAGACGAGCTGGGCCGACAGGGCCTCGAGGGCGGCGGTCCGCTGCCTGGCCAAGGAGCTGTCGAGGTCGACCGTCACGAGTCCCGCGCCGCTGACCGCGACGCGTCGAAGGCGGGTGCCGGCCGGGAAGGCACTGGTGACGCTCTGGGCCACCGCACCCGAGGGTCCGAGCAGGAGCCGAGTGACCAGGGTGCGCGCCGCGTCGCCGCCCCGAGGGAGGAACACCTGGTCGGGGACGAGGTGCGGCGGGGTGTCACCCACGGCCAGCGCCAGGTAGTACACGGAGGTGGGCTGATAGGCCCGGTCGCGGTCGGCTGGCGTCAACCGCAGCCCGTTCGGGACGTCTGCGAGCCGCCACTCCCCCTTGACCTTCTCCAGCACGTAGCGCTCCGTCACGCGGGCTGCGGCTCGGGCCGAGTAGGACCCATCCCCTGCGATCTCGCCGGTGACGGTCGAGCTGACCTCCACGACCGTCCGCGCTGCAGTGCCGCCCGGGATCACGTGCGGCTCGACCTCGCGGTCCGGGTCGTACACCTGGACCTCGCTGTCGTCACGCCATGCGGCCGCCTCCTGCGCCGTCAGGAACTGGCGGGCGATCGCGTGCCGCCGCTCCGCGTTCGCCTGCGCACCGCGGAAGCCGACGACGACCTCCGACGGCGTGTCCGTCGGCTTCGGGCCGGGCGGGAGCACCTGGATGTCGCCGCTCTTGCGGGGCTGCGCCTCGACCGCCCGCACCGTCGACACGTCGTGCGAGAGCGGCAGCGAGCAGGCGGTCGAGGCCAGCAGCAGGAGCAGGCTCGCGAGCAGTCGCCTCACGTCGAGACCTCCTGCGGCCGCAGGGGAAGCGGGCTCTCGCCGAGGACGCCGTTGACC
>JAODNB010000136.1 GCA_025464795.1 Frankiales bacterium | reverse complement strand
GTCGGCGGCTTCTGCGACGCGCCGAGGTGGTCGTTGACCACGACGGACGCGGCGAAGGCCAGCGCGGCGACGGCAAGACCGGATGTCGCTACCTGAAGGCGCTGGGTGCGGCGGCGCCGGCGGATGCCCGCGTGCACCGCCGGCACCGGGTCGAGCACCGGTAGCGGCACGTCGCGGGTGCGCAGCAAGCGCTGGAGCTCTGATTCGAGGTCCCCCCTCATGTCCATAACGACTCCTTCTCACCGATGGCGGCCCGAAGCGCCGCGATCCCCTTGCTGGCTTGGCTCTTCACGGTTCCGGGTGCGATGCCCAGCACGCGGGCGATCTCCAGCTCGGACAGGTCTTCGTAGTAGCGCAGGACCAGGACCGTGCGCTGTCGTCGGGGCAACCGAGCGAGCGCGGACCACAGCACGTCGTCCGTCGACGGGTCCTCGTAGGACTGCTCCGGAGGTGCAGCCACGAGGCGCTCGCGCCGGAGCTTGCGCCACGTGCTGATGCTGCGGTTCGCCATCACGCGACGCACGTATCCCTCGGGGTCGCCCTTCTGCTGCACCCGCGCCCAGGCGAGCCCCGTCCGCTCGAGGGCGTCCTGCACGAGGTCCGCAGCCGCGTGCGGATCGCCGGTCAGGACGGTGCCGTACCGAAGGAGCGCTGTGTGCCGCGCCCGGACGAAGGCATCGAACACCTCCCGAGTCTGCTGGTCCACGTCACCTCCCCCTCCTTCCGAGGACGCACGAGTGCCGCGGGAGGTTGCCTGCGAGACTGACAGCGTGACGTACCCGAGGCACTGGGAGGCTGACGTCGTCCTCACGGACGGCGGCACGGTTCACCTGCGTCCGATCACGCCTGACGACGCAGACCGTCTGAAGGCGATGCACAGCAGGCTGTCTGCTGACACCGTCTACATGCGCTTCTTCTCGATGGTCCGGACCCTTCCAGCTCGTGAGGTGGAGCGCTTCACGACCGTCGACCACGACGAGCGGGTCGCGTTCATCGCCCTGCTGCGCGACGAGATGATCGGTGTCGTCCGCTACGACCGCGCCCCCGGCACTGCGGACGCTGAGGTCGCGGTGGTCGTCGAGGACGCGCACCAAGGTCGCGGTCTCGGTCCGATCCTGCTCGAGCACCTCGCCGCGGCGGGGGAGGAGCGGGGCATCGAGCGCTTCGTCGCGAACGTCCTGCCGAGCAACCGCCGCATGCTGGAGGTCTTCCGCTCGGCCGGCTTCGAGATCGAGCGCCACCTTGCCGACGGCTACGTCGAGCTCGAGTACCCGATCCGGCGCACTGCCGCCTCGGTCTCCGTGTCCCGAGCGCGCGAGCACCGCGCGGAGGCCCAGAGCGTCGCCAGACTGCTTGCCCCGCAGGCGGTGGCCGTCGTCGGGGCCTCGCGCGAGCCGGGCACCGCCGGGCACGAGGTCTACCGCTCGCTGCTGGCCCACGGCTTCCAGGGCCCCGTCTACCCGGTCAACCCCTCAGCACCGCACGTGCTGGGGGTCCGCGCCTACGCCGACGTCCGTGACGTGCCGGACGACGTCGACCTGGCCGTGATCGCGCTGCCCGCCGAGCAGGTCGTCGAGGCCGTGCGGGCCTGCACGCAGAAGCGCGTACGCGGGCTCGTCATCGTCTCGGGCGGCTTCGCCGACGCTGGCGATCAGGGACGGGCCCGGCTGGCCGAGGTCGTGCAGGCTGCCCGCGACGGCGGCATGCGGCTCATCGGCCCGAACGCGATGGGCGTGGTGAACACCGACCCGTCCGTACAGCTGCACGCGACCTTCGCGGTGGGGGAGGCGCACCCCGGACGCGTCGGACTGTTCAGCCAGTCCGGGGCGCTTGCCGGGACCGTGCTGTCGATGCTCGCCCGCCGCTGCCTCGGGCTCTCGACGTTCGTGTCCATCGGCGACCGCGCCGACGTCTCCGGCAACGACCTCCTGCAGTACTGGCAGCAGGACCAGCGCACCGACGTCGTCGTGCTGCACCTGCAGGGCTTCGGCAACCCTCGCAAGTTCGCACGCATCGCTCGTGAGGTCTCGAGCGCCAAGCCGGTCGTCGCCCTCAAGAGCGGTCGGGGGGCGGGAGACGTCGCCGTCGACGCCATGTTCCGCTCCGCAGGCGTGATCCGCGTCGACACCCTTGCCCAGCTCTTCGAGACCGCTCAGCTGCTGGCCCTTCAGCCGCTGCCGCGGGGGAACCGGGTCGGCATCGTCGGGACCTCGAGCGCGCTGGCTGCCCTGGCTGCGGACAGCTGCAAGGGCTCCGGGTTGGACGTCCCGACCCTGGCTGCCGCCGTGCAGGAGGACCTGCGGGCGCTGGTCGGCACGACCGAGACCTCCAACCCGGTGGACCTCGGCCCGTTGACCTCACCGGCCCAGCTGGCGACGGCGCTGGAGCTCGTCGCCGCCTCCGGCGAGGTCGACGCGCTCATCGTGCTCGTCACCCCGCACGCCAGCGACAGGGAGCTGGGTGCTGCCGTTCGGGACCTGTCGACCGACCTTCCCGTGCTCGCCTCCTTCTTGGGCCATGACGGTGTGCCCGCAGAGCTGGCCGTGTCCGTCGGTGCAGAGACGGCCGGCCGTGGGTCGGTCCCGTCCTACGCGTCCCCCGAGTCCGCGGCGATGGCGTTGTCGAGGGCGGTCTCCTACGCGACGTGGAGAGCACGTCCCCTTGGTGAGATCCCTGGCGTGACAGGCGATCCGATCGATCTGACGGGCCTTCCGCACGACGGCAGCTGGATCCCCGAGGCGTCGTCGGTGCTGGCTGCCTACGGCGTGCGGACCTGGCCGACCTCCCGGGTGTCCTCGGTCGAGCAGGCAGTGGAGGCGGCGCAGCTGCTCGGCTGGCCGGTCGCCCTGAAGCA
>JAODNB010000229.1 GCA_025464795.1 Frankiales bacterium | reverse complement strand
CAGCAGGGACGTCGTGCGAGATCACTCCGCCAGCGCGGGCATCGCCGCGCTGTCGGGCAGGACGATCGTCCGGCGTGCGTGCGGCTTCACCGTGACGTAGGCGGCCACACCGACGACGGCCGTGACGGCCAGCATGAGCAGCGGGAAGTACTGCAGGTACCACTCGGTGCCGAACACCTTTGCCCGCGGCCATCCGAGGTTGACGGCCATGAACAGACCCCAGACGACGGCTACGGCGTTGACCGGAGTGCCCCACCTGCCCAGGCTGAACAGCCCTGGCGCGTCGGGGAGCTCGCCCTTGAGGCGCTTGACGAGCATCGGGCCGGTGACCATCAGGTAGGCGACGTACAAGAACATGATGCAGACGCTCGCGAGAGCGGTGAACACGAGCGGGTTCTGGATGTTGATGGCGAGCAGACCGACCGTGAGGACGCCGACGAGTATCGCCGGTCTGATGGGCGTCCCCGTGCGGGCGTTCACCTTGGCCAGACCCTCGGAGAACGGCAGCACCTTGTCCCGAGCCATGGAGAAGAGCATGCGCGTCGTCGCGGTCTGGATCGCCAGGGTGCAGACGCAGACGGCGAGCACGACGTCGACGAGGAAGACCTTCCCGAGGGTGTCGCCGAGGCGGCTGGTGAGGACGTAGGGCAGCCCCTTGGTGGGGTCAGCGAGGCTGCCGTCGCTGAGGGAGGGTGCGGCCATGAGCGTGGCCATCAGCAGGAACGCACCGCCGATGCCGGAGACGACCAGCGCCCGGATGATCGTGCGCGGTGCGGTCTGCCGCGGGCTCTTGGTCTCCTCCGAGAGCTCGCCGGCACTGTCGAAGCCGACCATGACGTAGGCGGCCATGAGACCCGAGATGATGAACGACCAGATGTAGCCGGAGCCGTGGCCGACCCCCGCGCCGGTGTGCAGGACGACGCCCGGACCGCGCTTGGCGTGCGCGAACAGTGCGACAACCAGCAGCGTGACGCCGATGAGCTCGCAGGTGACGCCGACGCTGTTGATGATGCTCATGACCTTGACCCCGACGGCGTTGATCGCTGTGGTCACGACGAGCAGGATCGAGCCGAGGAAGACGGCGTTGGTCCCGAAGCCGTCGAACACCTGGAAGCTGGTCGAGATGCTGGGGAGCACGATCTCCAGCGCGATGGCGGCGGCTGCGACCGTGCACACCTGCGCGACGAGCATCAGCCAGCCGGCTGCCCAGCCCCACGCCTTGCCCCCGAGGCGGGTGGCCCACTGGTAGATGCAGCCCGAGATCGGGTAGCGCGCCGCGAGCTCGGAGAAGCAGAGGGCGACGAGGATCTGCCCGCCGAACACGATCGGCCACGTGAAGAAGAACGACGGGCCGCCGAAGGCGAAGCCGAAGAAAAAGAGCTGGAAGACGGTGGTGAGGATCGACACGAAGGAGAAGCCTGCGGCGAACGAGCCGTAGGAGCCGATGGTGCGGTGCAGCTGCTGGCTGTACCCGAAGGACGACAGGTCGTCGGTGTCCTCGGCTGACGAGTGGGTCGTGGGGTTGATGAGGGTGTCGGTCACTAGCACGAACCTCCTGGACGGAGGACCCCCGGTGGAGCGCGGGCAGCCGGGGGCCACAGCGGCCTCCCGGGCTTTTCTCCCGCCGTGGAGCAGACCCCGTCGTCTGCCTGCATCTCTCGGACCAGACCCTCCCGGAGGAGGCGGAACCCTAGACGCGCCCCGCCACGTGAGCGGGTCGTGAACGACTCAACAGGTGGCGCATTGCCTCGAGAGATCCGTCTCGTGACATCCGTGTTGCGTGGTCCTCACCGCCGCCCGCCTCCCCCTGACACCCGCATCGACTTCCGTCAGGGAAGTGGGAGGAGGAGGGGGTCACCAGCTGGTGTCGAAGCAGCCGTCGAACTCCGACAGCGGGTTGGCCTGCAGGCTCCCGTCCGTCGGGTTCGCGAGCTGTGCCGGCTGGGAGGCCGGTGGGCCGTCGGCCTTCCAGCACCCGTCGGGCTTGACCTGCACCTCGAAGGTCTGAACCGCGGAGGCGCCGGCGTCGACGTACTGCACGGTGCACACCCAGTCCTCCCCAGGGCCTGAGGCGGCGGTGCCGGTGCGACGGCACGAGCTCAGCGCCTGCAGATCCTTGGATGCGAGCGAGGTCCGACCGACGAGGGACTGCTGCTGGACGTACAGCGCTCGGAAGGCGGTGGCGAAAGAGGGCGACAGCCGCTCGGACGTGAGCGCGCTGCCGCAGCCACTCGCCAGGACGGCAAGACCCAGGAGAGGCAGGACGCGTCTCATGTGATGTCCCGTTTCAGGAAGGTCCGCCGTGCGACGACCGCGCAGGGGACCGCCCACACAAGGCTGACGAGCAGCCCCTGCCAGAGCGGACCCAGGTACGGGTCGTGGCGGACGATCCCGTGCCAGGCGTTGAAGGGCGTGGTGAGGAGCGCATTGGTGGCCGAACCGAGCGCACCGACGAGGCTGAGGAGCTGCAGGACCGCGCCGAGCACCGCGGGGCCGCCTACTCCCACGAGCGGGTTGCGGCTGCGCACCGACATCAGCCAGGCGACGGCGGTGAAGCCGAGCAGCGGGGGAACCTCGCTCAGCCAGCTGAGCAGCACCAGGAGCAGAGCGTGCCCAGGGTCGAGGGCATCGCCGGACAACGAGGTCAGCGGACGGTCCCCGGCCAGGACGAGACCGGCCACCAGGCTGCTCAGCGCGGTGACGACCAGCAGCGCGACGGCGACGAGCACCGAAGCGACGGCCTTGCCGGTGAAGACCTCTGACCGGGTACGGGACCGGGTCAGCATCGCCGGCCAGGTCCCGAGCGCGTCCTCGCACGCGAAGATGTCACCGGCCACGAGGCTCGTCATCAGCGGAAGCACCCAGGTGCCCGCAAACCCCAGGACCAGCAGGGGAAGTGCGAACCCCGACTCGTGCAGGTGCCGGCCGAACAAGGTGTCCTTGGGCAGCCCCGGTTGGCTGCTCAGGACGAGGGCGAGCAGCGGTGGGGCGAGCAGGCAGACCGTCAGGGCGGCCCGCACCCGCAGCTGAGCCCGGAGCTTGAACAGCTCCCAACGCAGGACCTTCACTGCGCCAGCTCCACGAAGGCCTGTTCGAGCGGGAGGCTCTCCCGGACCAGGCTCCGCACCGCGATCCCGTGTGCCGCAAGGGCAAGCACCTGCGCGTCGATCTCCTCCGTCGTACCCGTGAGCTCCAAGCCCCGGCCCAGGACTGTGGCCGCTCTCGCGTCGTCGCTGGTCGTGAGCAGGCACCGGCCCGGTCGGGCACGAAGGTCCGTGGCGGTGCCGCTCCACCCGACCCGACCTCGTACGAGGAAGGTGACCTGGTCGGCAAGCGCGTCGACCTCCGCGAGGTCGTGACTGCACAGCAGTACGGCAAGACCACCGGTCGCCAGCTCGCTGATCAGGTCTCGAAGGGCAAGAACTCCCAACGGGTCGAGCCCGTTCGCTGGTTCGTCGAGGACCAGCAGGTCTGGGCGGCGGAGCAGACCGGCGGCGATGCCGAGCCGCTGGCGCATTCCCAACGACCAACCGGCGACTTTGCTGTCCGCGCGATCGAGCAGGTCGACCTGGCGGAGGACCTCGGACACCTCACCTGGTCGGTCGTCGAGACCTGCCATCAGCTCGAGGTTCTGCCTGCCGGTCAGGTAGGGGTAGGCACCTGGCGCTTCGACGAAGCCGCCCACGGTCCCGTGCAGGTCGACCGTCCCCGCATCCGGAGTGACCAGCCCGAGCAGGATCCGCAGCAGCGTCGACTTGCCTGCCCCGTTCGGCCCGAGCAGGGCGTGAACGGTCCCCGCCTCGACGACGAGATCCACCCCGTCGAGGGCGACGAGGTTGCCGAAGGACTTGCGCACACCAGCTGCCGCGAGGACCACCACGCACCGACCGTAAGCCCTGAGACCGTCGCCCAGACCGGCTAGCTGCGAAGCTGCTCCTCCTCGTTCAGCCAGTCGAGGCGCCGGAGCACGACGCCCTCACGCATGGCCCACGGGCAGATGTCGACGCGCTCGATGGCGAAGGCGGTGAGGGCTTCGAGCGCGACGATGGCACCGGCGAGCAGCTGTGGCGCCCGACCTGCGGAGACGCCCGGCAGGAGTGCGCGATCGGCGTTCGGCATGGTCGACAGCAGGTCGACGATGCCCTCCAGTCCGCGTCGGCTCAGCCGCCGCTTCACCCGCTGCCCGAGGGCGTAGGGGGCCGCGCCGTCCAGTCGGGCCAGGGAGCGGAACGTCTTCGAGGTCGCCACGACGCGGTCGGGAGCACCCTGCGCGTGCACCTGCGGCACGACGTCGGCGATCTGCTGCCACACGTGCTCGCGGAGGGCCGTGATCTGCTTGCGGGTCGGCGGGTCGTCGGGCAGCCACTCCCGGGTGAGCCGTCCGGCACCGAGCGGTACCGACAGCGCCAGGTCGGGGAGCTCGTCGCGCCCGCAGCCGATCTCGAGCGACCCGCCGCCGATGTCAAGGCAGAGCAGGCGACCGGAGCTCCACCCGAACCAGCGGCGGACGGCGAGGAAGGTCAGGCTCGCCTCGTCGGCACCAGACAGCACAGCCAGGTCGACGCCGGTCTTCAGGCGCACCGCCTCCAGGACCTCGGAGCCGTCGACCGCCTCACGGACGGCCGACGTCGCGAAGGCCACGAGGTCCTCGACCTTCTCCTCGCGCGCAGCGGCCGCTGCGGCCGCGACGGCGGCCACGAGCAGATCCCGACCGTAGGCGCCCAGCCGCCCGTCGGCGCCGATCAGCTCGGAGAGCCGCAGCTCGGTCTTGTGGCTCCGAACGGCTTCCGGGTGCGACCCGGGATGGGCGTCCACGACGAGGAGGTGGATCGTGTTCGACCCCACGTCCAGGACACCCAAGCGCATGGGCGAAGGCTAGGACACCGACGTGCTGTCGGCGGCCTTCCGAAGCAGCTCGGCCTGCACGTCGACCGTGCCGACGTGGTGCCACTCGCCCTCGACGTCGAGGTCCCAGCGACGAACGTCGTCGGCCGTCAGCCGGTCGAGCATCGCGGCCAGCCGCGCCTTGACGTCAGGGTCCTTCACCCGGGCCAACGTCTCGACGCGACGGTCGAGGTTGCGGTGCATGATGTCGGCGCTGCCCATCCAGTACTCCGGTTCGCCGCCGTTCTCGAAGGACGTCACGCGAGAGTGCTCGAGGAACCGGCCGAGGATGCTGCGGACCCGGATGGTGTCCGACAACCCAGGCGCCCCGGGCCGTACGGCGCAGATGCTGCGGACCACCACGTCGATGGGAACACCGGCCTGGCTCGCCTTGTACAGCGCGTCGATGAGCTCCTCGTCGACCACGCCGTTGGCCTTGATGCGGATACCGGAGGGGCGACCGGCACGTGCGTGGTCGGCCTCCCGCCGGATCAGCTCGATCAGGCCGGAGCGCACGCTGTGGGGCGCGACGAGCAGGTCGCGGTACTCCGTCTGGCTGCTGTAGCCGGTGAGAGCGTTGAACAGGTCGGTCAGGTCAGCGCCCAGTGCCGGGTCGGCAGTGAACAGACCGAGGTCTTCGTACAGCCGTGCCGTTCGGGGGTGGTAGTTGCCCGTGCCGAAGTGGCAGTAGCGGCGCAGCCCCCCGGACTCCTGGCGCACGACGAGCGCCGTCTTGCAGTGCGTCTTCAGGCCGAGCAGTCCGTAGACGACGTGACAGCCCGCACGCTCGAGCTTGCGCGCCCATCTGATGTTGGCCTGCTCGTCGAAGCGCGCGGTGATCTCGATGACGACCACGACCTGCTTGCCGGCCTCGGCTGCGTCGATCAGGGCGTCCACGATCGGGGAGTCGCCGGACGTCCGGTAGAGCGTCTGCTTGATCGCCAGCACCTGCGGGTCCGCGGCAGCCTGCTCGAGGAAGCGCTGGACGCTGGTGGAGAACGAGTCGTAGGGATGGTGCACGAGGATGTCGCCCTCGCGCAGCGCCGCGAACATGTCCGCCGGCTGCTCCCCGTCGACGAGCCGAGGGTGGGTCGCGGGGACGAAGGGCTCGTCCTTCAGCTCCGCGCGGTCGATGGCGGACAGCTCGTGCAGTGACGACAGGGCGAGCAGACCGGGTACGGCCACCACGTCGTCCAGGGTCACGTCGAGCTCGCGCACGAGCAGGTCCAGCACGTGAGGGTCCATCTGCTCGCCCACCTCGAGCCGGACGACCGGACCGAAGCGCCGGCGGGAGAGCTCGCGCTCGAGAGCCTGCAGGAGGTCCTCGTCGCGATCCTCCTCCACCTCGAGATCGGCGTTGCGGGTGACCCGGAAGGCATGGTGCCCGAGCACCTCCAGGCCCGGGAAGAGCTGCTGCAGGTGCTGCCCGATGAGCTGCTCGAGCGGCAGGTAGCGCGAGATCCCGGGCGGCCCGCCCTGCACCTGCACGAACCGGTGCACGTTGTTGGGCACCTTCACGCGGGCGAAGCGCTCGGCCCCTGTCAGCGGGTCGCGCACCAGCGCGGCCAGGTTGAGGGACAGGCCGCTGATGTACGGGAACGGGTGCGCCGGGTCGACAGCCAGCGGGGTCAGCACGGGGAAGACCCGCTCGCGGAACCAGCCGTGCAGACGCAGCTGCTCGTCCGCGGGCAGCTGCTCCCACGTGAGCAGCTCGATGCCTGCGTCGCAGAGGGCGGGCAGGACGGCGTCCAGGAAGGTACGGGCGTGCTCCTGGGCGAGCTCACGCGCTCGGCCGCGGATCAGCTCCAGCTGCCGTCGGGTGCTGAGGCCGTCGGCACTGCGGACCCCCAGACCGGTCTCGAGGCGGCGGATGAGGCCGGCCACGCGCAGCATGAAGAACTCGTCGAGGTTGGTGGCGAAGATCGCGAGGAACTTGGTCCGCTCCAATAGCGGGCACGCCGTGTCCTGCGACAGGGCGAGCACCCGCTCGTTGAAGTCCAGCCACGACACCTCGCGGTTGAGGAAGCGGCGAGGGCTGTCGGTGAGGTCCTCGGCGCTGAGCGCGGCAGCAGCACCTCTCTCGAGCGTCATGCCGTCGTCACGCGTCGATCCTCCACGGATCGAGTGAACACCAGGTTCACGGCGGATGGACACGGCGCATCCCGTCAGGTGAGCCCGACGGCAGAGGGGTCAGTGCCGGCGTACCAGGTCCAGGAACTCGCCGCGGGTGCGGGCGTCGTTGCGGAGCGCTCCCCGCAGCGCACTGGTCACGGTCATCGTCCCGGGCGCCTTCACGCCGCGCAGGCGCATGCACATGTGCTCTGCCTCCAGCACCACCCCGACGCCTCGCGGGCTCAGCTGCTCCTCGAGCCAGTTGGCGATCTGCTGCGTCATGCGCTCCTGCACCTGAAGGGACCGGCTGTGGTGCTCGACGACCCGGGCGAGCTTGCTGAGGCCCACGATCCGGTCCTTCGGCAGGTACGCCACGTGGGCTCGTCCGACGAACGGCAGCAGGTGGTGCTCGCAGAGGCTGTGGAACGGGATGTCGCGCACCACGACGAGCTCGTCGTACCCCTCTTCGTTCGGGAAGGTCGTCGGGTCGACGTCATGCGGGGTGAGCAGCTCCTCGAAGGCCCTGGCGACGCGCTCCGGGGTGCGTACGAGGTGCTCGCTCTCGGGGTCCTCGCCCAGCGCGACGAGCAGGTCGCGGACGGCCTTGACGGCCGCAGCGTGGTCGACAGGGGCTGACCTGGTCATCGGCTGACGCTAGCAGCGCAGCCCGTGCGGGTTACCGTGGTCGGGTGCTGGATCCCTTCGCCTCCTGGTGGCGCCGACGCGCGTCCTGGCCGACGCTGCCGGTGGCCGACCTGGTGGCGTTGAAGGGCGACCGGACCGTCTCTGTGCTGGTGCCCGCGCTGAACGAGCAGGCCACGGTGGAGGGCGTCCTCACCCCCTTGCTGCACGACCTCGTTCCG
>JAODNB010000379.1 GCA_025464795.1 Frankiales bacterium | reverse complement strand
CGGCGGGCCGGCGTGAGCCGCATGACGGTGTACCGCCTGCACGACGACCTCGACACCCTCGTGGCGGCGCTTCTCACGCGCGAGCTGCTCACGGTGGTGGAGGACGCCCGCAAGGAGGTCGTGCACCTGGCGACGGCCCGCGAGCGGCTCGTCGAGACGGGAGTGCTGGTCGTCGAGCGGATGGACCACCACCCGCTCTACCGACGCATCCTCGACCTCGACCCGGAGCTGCTGCTGCCCCTGATCGTCGACCGCTTCGGATCGACGCAAGCAGCTGTCCGCGACCTGATCGCGGACCACCTCGAAGAGGGCCAGCGCGACGGCTCCGTCCGGGTGCTCGACACCCAGCTCGCCGCCACGGTGCTGCTGCTCACCGCCCAGTCGTTCGTGTTCAGCGCTCGGATGGTCCCTGACGTCGCGTACGACGAGCTGCGGCGGATGTTCGACGGGTACCTCGCGTGAGCACCTGGCTGAACGCGACCCGTCGTGCGCGGGAGCTGGACGCCCTCGCCTCCGGCCGTGTGGACGTGCTCGTCGTCGGAGGTGGTGTGACCGGCTGCGGCGTGGCTCTCGACGCCGCGTCGCGGGGTCTGTCCGTCGCCCTGGTCGAGAAGGACGACCTCGCCTTCGGCACGAGCCGGTGGAGCAGCAAGATGGTGCACGGCGGCCTGCGCTACCTCGCGACGGGGGACTTCGCGGTCGCCATGGAGTCAGCTCGCGAGCGCGGGGTGCTGATGACCCGGACGGCACCGCACCTGGTGCGGGCGCTGCCGATGATCGTCCCGCACAGCGCTGACGTGACAGCTCGCGACGGGCTGCTCGTCGAGGCCGGCCACCGCACCGCGGACGTGCTCCGGCTCGTCGCTCGGACGCCGCGCGCAGTGCTGCCTCGTCCGCGCCGGATCGGGGTCGCCGAGACGACGCGGCTGCTCCCGGGTGTGCGTCGGGAGGGGCTGCGCGGTGCCTCGCTCAACTGGGACGGGCACCTCGAGGACGACGCTCGCCTGGTCGTCGCGATCGCCCGTACCGCCGCTGGTCTCGGTGCGTCCGTCCTGACGCGGGTGCGCTACGAGGACGGCGTGCTGACGGACCTGCTCACGGGCAGATCCCTTGTCCCGCAGGCGAAGACGGTCGTCAACGCCACCGGGGCGTGGGCCGACCAGATCACGCCGGGGACCAAGCTGCGACCCAGCAAGGGAGTGCACGTCGTGCTGTCTGCGGCCTCGCTCGGGGGTCCGACGGCGGGGATGACCGTGCCCGTCCCGGGGGAGCCGAACCGCTACGTCTTCGCTCTGCCGCACCCGGACGGCATCGTGCACGTGGGTCTCACCGACGACCCGCTCGACGGTCCGTTGCCGGAGGTCCCTCGGGCAGAGGAGCACGAGATAACCTTCCTGCTCGAGACGCTGAGTCGCGGACTGGAGCGGCCTCTCGACCGGTCCGACGTCCTCGGGTCCTTCGCCGGCGTGCGCCCGCTCATCGCGGGCGAGCAGGGACGGACAGCCGACCTGAGCCGTCGGCACAGCGTCGTGCTGGAAAACGGGCTCCTCACCGTCCTCGGCGGCAAGCTGACGACGTACCGGAAGATGGCGCAGGACGCCGTCGACCTGCTGACCGCCGTGCCGTGCCGCACCCGGGACCTGCCGTTGGTGGGTGCGCCCACCGGACCTTCGGGACGGCTCGGCCGGCGCTACGGCTGCGAGGCCGCGGAGGTGGCCGCGCTCGCAGCCGGCCGACCCGAGCTGTTGCGGCCGATCGTCGACGGCGTGCCGGTGCTGGGGGTAGAGCTGCTGTGGGGGCTCAAGGCGGAGGGCGCGCTCGACGCGGCCGACCTGCTCGAGCGACGCACCCGCCTCAGCCTCGTCGATGCCTGGGCGGAGGCGGCAGCGCCCGCGGTCGAGGCCCTAGTCCAGGACGGGTACGCGCAGGCGTAGGAACGGCAACCGCTCCAGGATCGCCGTCCCGGCTCGGTGCACGGCGATGGCGTCGCGCGTGATCATCCAGTCCCACTCGTCGTCGGCCCTGCGTCGGGCCAAGAACGCGACCCGCTTCGTCGGGCCCAGCGCGAGCAGCGCCCACTCGGAGGCCAGCGCGTCATCGCCTCTGAGCGGCAGCGTGATCGGGCGGGAGCGGTCTGCCGGCACGTCCCGCGGGATGTCGGGCCCCAGCACCACGGCGACGGCCTTGGCGGCGACGAGCAGGTCAAGGCTGCGACGCAGCGGCGCCGGGACCTCGCGCTGGTCGGGCACCACCACCAGCACCATCGTGGTGCCGGACATCAGGGCCGTGGTCTCGACGTTGCGGAACCGAGCGGCCAGGGTGTCCCGGCTTGCAGGAGGGCGGACGTCCGCCGGCACGGCGGCGGCCGCACGACCGAAGACCGAGGAGGTGGGTGCCGGGGCGCGCTTGGACACCTGAGGCGCTCGGAGCCTGAGCACGGCAGCCCGCAGCTCAGCGCTGGGGTCGACCTCCGTGCTCACGCTCAGGTCATCGGCTGCAGGTGCGAGGTACTTGATGCGTGCACCTACCGTGGGGCCGTGTCCGACGTCACCCCTCCCGGCTGGCCGCAGGAGGTCCTCCCGCCCCAGGCCCCGGACTGGGAGCGCAGCGCCGTCGCCTGGCTGTTCGACCTCTGCCCGCCCGACTACCGGGCCCACGAGGTCCTGCGCACCCACCCGGTGGTCCTCGCCCGGTTCGCCCGGGGTCACGTCGAGTCCGCAGTGGAGGCCGCCCGGCAGGGCATCCGGACCCTGAGGGCCGACCTGAAGGGCGTGGTCACGCACGAGACCGTCGAGGCAGCGGTCGCCGC
Organism: Frankiales bacterium; assembly: GCA_025464795.1. Taxonomy (GTDB): domain Bacteria; phylum Actinomycetota; class Actinomycetes; order Mycobacteriales; family SCTD01; genus RYN-111. The sequence goes on along the minus strand of JAODNB010000379.1, from coordinate 675 downwards.
GTACGACCGCGAGGGACGTCGGCTCGTTCAGACAGGTCGGCAGGTGGCAATGGTGGAGTCGGCACTGCGCGGGGACCGCTGGGTCCCTCGGCTCTAGACTGGGGGCTCGCAGTCGAGAGCATGAGGTGAGCGCGTGAGCCTGCTGGAGTCCCTGCACGGGCCCGAGGACCTCAAGCGCCTGCCCGCCTCCCAGCTGCCGCTGCTCGCCGCCGAGATCCGGGACGTCATGATCGACTCGGTGTCCCGCACCGGAGGGCACCTGGGCCCGTCGCTCGGCGTCGTCGAGATCACCCTGGCGATCCACCGGGTCTTCGACAGCCCGCGGGACAAGGTGCTCTGGGACACCGGTCACCAGGCTTACGTCCACAAGCTCGTCACCGGGCGTCGTGAGGGCTTCGACCGACTCCGCAAGAAGGGCGGCCTGTCCGGCTACCCGTCCCGCGCCGAGTCCGAGCACGACGTCATCGAGAACAGCCACGCCTCGACCGCGCTGTCGTACGCCGACGGACTGTCCAAGGCGTTCAAGCTCCGCGGTGAGCAGCGGCACGTCGTCGCCGTCGTCGGTGACGGCGCGCTGACCGGTGGCATGTGCTGGGAGGCCCTCAACAACATCGCCGGCGATCGGCTCCCCGTGGTCATCGTGGTCAACGACAACGGCCGGTCCTACGCGCCGAC
>JAODNB010000364.1 GCA_025464795.1 Frankiales bacterium | reverse complement strand
CCTAGGGTGGCGACATGGAGTCGGGCGCAGTGCGGGGGATGCTCGCGGAGCTCGACTTCCGCCGTCTGCTGCGGACCCGCCTGGTCGGCCAGTGCGGCGACGGGCTGCTGTCCGGCGCCCTGTTCGGTGCCGCCTTCTTCAACCCGGAGAAGGCAACGACGGCTCCCCAGGCTGCGGCAGCCTTTGCCACGCTGCTGCTGCCGTACTCCCTCGTGGGTCCGTTCGCCGGGGTGCTCCTGGACCGCTGGTCACGGCAACGGGTGCTGGTCCTCGCGAACCTCACCCGAGCCGTCCTGCTCACGCTGCTGGCCGGCAGCCTCACGCAGACCGGCGCCACGAGCCCGTCGACGATCGGCCTCGCGCTGGTCGTCATCAGCCTGAACCGGTTCGTCCTGTCGGGGCTCAGCGCCGCCCTGCCGCACGTCGTGCTGGACCGAGTGCTGGTGACGGCCAACGCCTTCACGACGACCCTCGGCTCGGGTGCGGCGGCGGTCGGCGGCGTCACGAGCCTCGGGCTGCGGGACCTGTTCGGGCGCGACAACAGCGGGGCTGCCGCGATCGCGGTGTGCGCCGCGGCGGTCTACCTGGTGACGGGGCTGCTCGCCACCCGCATGGAGCGGTCGCTGCTCGGACCACACGTCCTGCCTCGCGAGCCGGTGGCGACTGCGTTGAAGGCCGTCGCGTCAGGGTTCGTCGAAGGGGCGCGACATCTGCGCCGGCACCCCGCCGCTGCCTACGGCCTGGCAGCGATGACCGCGCACCGCTTCTTCTACGGCCTGACCTTCCTCGGGGCGCTGCTGCTCTACACCGAGCACGGCGCCCTGCACCGCGGCCTCGCGGGATTGGGTCAGGTCGTCACCGCGTCCATCGCCGGTGGACTGGTCGCGGCCCTCGTCACGCCTCGGGTCACCCGACGGATCGGGATGCAGCGCTGGATCGTCGTCGCCCTCGCCTTCGCCGCGGTGGTCGAGGTCGCCGCGGCGGGGTACACGCACCCGACGTTCCTGCTGGCCGCGCTCGGGCTCGGCTTCTCGGCCCAGGCGGCGAAGATCTGCGTCGACACCCTGGTCCAGGAGGCCGTCGACGACGACTTCCGCGGCCGGGTCTTCGCCCTGTACGACACCTTGTTCAACGTGAGCTTCGTGTCGGCGGCCGCCGTGGCCGCCGTGATCCTGCCGGACAACGGCAAGAGCTACGCGGTGCTGGCGATCATCTGCGCCGGCTACGCCCTGACAGCGCTGGTCTACGCGTGGACGTCCTCAGGGACCGCCCCCCGGCCCCGCTCAGGTGTGCGGACGTAAGGGCGGTCAGGGGCCGAGGGGGAGGATGCCGAGGAGCTTGGTGGGGCTCGGGGTCGGCAGCGGGGCCACCGGCTTAGCCACCGCCGGAGGCTTGATGAGGCCGATCACCGTGTTGACCAGCCCGCCGACCACGCCTGGGTCAGCGGTCGGCGACGCCGTCGGGGAAGCGCTCGGCTTCGTGGTCGACTGACGCGTCGTCGTGGTCAGCGGCGTCGGCGTCGCGGAGCGCGAGGCGCTCGGCTGCGGCCCGAGGACACCCGGGATCGAGGTGATCGGCGGCGCCGCCTGGAAGGTCGGCTGCGCCGGCACGAGCGGGGCCAGGGCGAGGTCGAGCAGGTGGCTGACGCTCGTCACGCGTGCGCGGACGAGTGCCGCGACGACGCCCCACGAGCCGCCGCCGCTCCGATCGGCCAGCACCTGGGCCAGGTTGTCGGTGGCCGACCCGGCCGCGGCCTGAGCGAGCGCCGCGCTGAGGGCGAGCTCCCCCCGGTCGCCCTGCCCAAGAGCGGCCCGGAGCACGGCAGGGGCAGCGCGAAGGAGGACGACGCCATCGGTGCCGTCCAGGCTCGCCGCGAGGTGCGTGAGGTCCTGGTCGGCGCTGACGAGGCCTGACGCCAGGCGGGTCTCCCAGCGGTCATCGGTGAGCGCCAGCGGGGTGACCTCACCGGGCAAGAAGCCGTACGGCACCTGCACCTGGTGCAACGAGGGAACGGCGGTGGTGGCCTGGCGTCCGGCCGCCGTGAAGCCCGCCGCGCCGTCGAACACGCCAAGGCGCAGGACCGTAGCGGTCTCGACCCGGGCAAGCGTGCCGGCGCTCGCGCGCACCTCGCCGGCGCGGGTCGTCAGCGACAGCCGCGGGCCCTTGCGGCTGTCGACCATAACCTGGCCGCGGGTCAGCTTCTCGCGGACCCCGTCGAGCACGTTCAGCGTGCTCAGCGCGCCGAGGTAGGTGATGCGGCCGGAGCTGGCGAGCTCGGCGCCCCCGTCCTTGCCGGTGCGGATCTGAGCGCCGTTCGGGACCTGCTGGCCGACGACCGGCTCGGACTCCTTGCCGTCCGCGGTGCGCAGGACCGCGTTCCGCACGGAGGTGACGTAAGTGCCAGCGGAGGCCGGGTCCGCCGAGTGCACGACAGCGACGACGGTGCTGGTCACCAGCACGGCGAGACCGGCCAGTCCGACGGCGAGCTGCCGCCGCACGATGCCCGAGTTGTCCGTCACGTGCACATCATCGGCACAACTGACCCCCCTGACCATGGCCCGAAAGGACTAGTGCTCGAACGAGGTACGGCTTTTGTCCCACCAGTCCAGCAGGAGCACGCGGGCCTGCTCCGGCGTGTGCGGTCCCTCCTCCATGCGCAGCGCGAGCAGGTGCTTGTACGCCGCACCCACGGCCCGGCCCGGGGGCAGGCCCAGGACCTCCATGATCTGCTCGCCGTTGAGGTCGGGGCGGATCGCCCGCAGCTCCTCCTGCTCGGTGAGCACCGCGATCCGCCGCTCCAGGTCGTCGTAGGCAGCGGACAGCGACGCCGCCCGACGCTTGTTCCGGGTCGTGCAGTCCGACCGGGTGAGCTTGTGGAGCCGATCGAGCTGGTCACCGGCGTCGTGGACGTAGCGCCGCACCGCCGCGTCGGTCCACGGCGAGTCCTTGTGCTGGCCGTACCCGTGGAAGCGCAGGTGCATCTCGGTCAGCAGGAACACCGGCTCGACGACGTCCTTGCCGAAGGTCAGCGCCTTGAGCCGCTTGCGCGCCAGGTGCGCGCCCTTCACCTCGTGGTGGTGGAACGACACCCCGCCGCCGGGCTCGAGCCGCCGCGTCGCGGGCTTGCCGATGTCGTGGAGCAGCGCCGCCAGGCGCAGGACCAGGTCCGGCCCGTTGTCCTCGAGGCCGATGGCCCGCTCGAGCACCTGGAGCGTGTGCTCGTAGACGTCCTTGTGCTGGTGGTGCTCGTCGATCTCCAGCCGCAGCGCAGGCAGCTCCGGCAGGACGTGCTCGGCGAGCCCCGTGTCCACGAGCAGCGTCAGGCCCTTGCGCGGGTGAGCCCCCAGGAGGAGCTTCTCGAGCTCGCCGCGGATGCGCTCCGCGCTCACGATCGTGATGCGCTCGGCGCGGTCCGTCATCGCCGCGTCGACCTCTGGGGCGACGGTGAAGCCGAGCTGGGAAGCGAAGCGGGCCGCGCGCAGCATCCGCAGCGGGTCGTCGTCGAAGGAGTCGTCAGGCCTCCCGGGCGTGCGCAGAACGCCGTCGGCGAGGTCCTGCATCCCGCCGAACAGGTCCACGAACGCGTCCGGGGCCCGCCAGTCCGGCAGCGCGAGCGCCATCGCGTTCAAGGCGAAGTCCCGACGGACCAGGTCGTCCGCCAGCGTGGTGCCGAACGCGACCGTGGGCTTGCGAGACGTCCGGTCGTAGGCCTCAGCGCGGTAGGTCGTGACCTCGATGCGCACGCCGTTCTTCTGCAGACCAACCGTCCCGAACGCGATGCCCGCATCCCACGTCGCCTCAGCCCAGCCCCCGACGAGCGCCTGTACGGCCTCCGGGTGGGCGTCGGTCGTGAGGTCGAGGTCGTCCCCGAGCCGGCCGAGCAGGGCGTCGCGCACGGACCCACCGACCAGGTGGACCCGGTGCCCCGCAGCGGCGAACCGCTCTCCGAGCTCCACCAGCACCGGCGAGCGCTGGACGAGCTCCCGCACAGCGTTGCTCTGGAGCTCAGTCAGCCGGGACACGGAACGCAAGCCTAGAGGCAAGCCCAGTACTCGGTAGGCTGCCGACGATGCGAGTCGCACTGATCGGCACCCGGGGTGCCCCGGCGCGCTACGGCGGCTTCGAGACGGCCGTCGAGGAGATCGGCGCCGGGCTCAGCGATCACGGCCACGACGTCACCGTCTACTGCCGCACCGAGCCGGACGCCGGCTCGCACTACCGCGGGATGCGGCGGGTCGTGCTGCCGGCCCTGCGCCGGAAGGCCCTCGAGACCCTCAGCCACAGCGGCCTCTCGACGCTGCACGCGATCTGGCAGCGCGCAGACGTCGCGATCGTCTTCAACGCCGCCAACGCCCCCTACCTGCTGCTCCTGCGCCTGTTCGGGGTCCGCACCCTGCTGCACATCGACGGGCACGACTCCCGCCGCCAGAAGTGGCGCGGCCTCGGCGAGCGCTACTACTCCTTCGCCACCCGCGTCGGGCTGCGCCTCGCGGACGTCGTCGTCGTCGACTCGATGGCCATGAAGGACGAGCTCCAAAAGATGTACGGCGTCGACTCCTCGTACATCGCCTACGGCGCGAGCACCTCGGTCCGCTCCAGCGCTGAGGTCAAGCAGGGCCTGAAGACGTTGGGCCTGACAGTGAACGGCTACCACCTGGTCGTCGCCCGCT
>JAODNB010000362.1 GCA_025464795.1 Frankiales bacterium | reverse complement strand
GCCGGGCCCGGCTGCGCGGGCCGCGGGAGCCGCCGCCGCCGAAGAACGCGTCCATGATGTCGCCGAGGCCGCCGAAGCCCTGGCCACCGAAGCCGGCACCGCCCCCACCGCCACCGGGCGCGAGCGGATCGCCGCCCAGGTCGACGATCTGGCGCTTCTGCGGGTCGGTGAGGACCTCATAGGCGGCCGTGACCGACTTGAACCGCTCTTGGGCCTCGGGGTCGGGGTTGACGTCGGGGTGCAGCTCACGGGCGAGCTTGCGGTAGGCCTTCTTGAGCTCGTCGTCGCTCGCGCCCTTGGAGACGCCGAGGAGCCCGTAGTAGTCCGTGGCCAACTCAGGCACCGGCCAGCAGGTCGCCGACGTAGCGGGCGACGGCCCGCACGCTGCTGATGTTGCCCGCGTAGTCCATCCGGGTCGGCCCGAGGACGCCCAGTCCTCCAGGTCCGTAGGCCATCGTCACCACGGACGTCGACCGCAGTCCCTCCACGCTGTTCTCCTCGCCGATCTTCACGTGCACGGTGGTGGGGTCGTTGACCTCACCGATGAGCTTGAGCAGGACGACCTGCTCCTCCAGCGCCTCGAGCACCGGTCGGAGGGTCATCGGGAAGTCGAGGGCGTGCCGCGTCAGGTTGGCCGTTCCGCCGATCGCGATCCGCTCGTCGGGTCGTTCGACGAGGGTGCTCAGCACGACGGACAGGACGCTGGTCAGCACCGGGCGCAGGGACGGCGGGGCGGCGTCCGGGAGGTCCTCGAGGGCGCGTGGGGCATCGATCAGGCGGGCGCCGTGGAGGCGCGAGCCGAACACCGTGCGCAGCTGGCTGACGTCGTCCTCGGACACCACCCCCGGGAGCTCGAGCACCCGCTGCTCGACGCGGCCGGTGTCAGTGATGAGCACGAGCATCAGCCGGGTCGGCGCGAGGTGCACGATCTCGAGGTGCCGCACCTCGGACCTCGACAACGAGGGGTACTGCACGACCGCGACCTGCTGCGTCAGCTGGCTCAGCAGCCGAACGCTGCGGTGCACGACGTCGTCGAGGTCGACGGCGCCTTCCAGGAAGCTCTGGATCGCGCGCTTCTCGGGGCTGCTCAAGGGCTTGACCTGCGACAGCCGATCGACGAACAGCCGGTACCCCTTGTCCGTCGGGATGCGTCCGGCGCTGGTGTGCGGGTGCGTGATGTAGCCCTCGTCCTCGAGGACGGCCATGTCGTTGCGCACCGTGGCAGGGCTGACGCCGAGGCCATGCCGGTCCGCGAGGGCCTTGGAGCCGACCGGCTCGTTGGTCGAGACGAAGTCCTCCACGATCGCCCGCAGGACCTCGAGCTTGCGGTCGTCGAGCACGCTCCAGCACCTCCTGGCACTCGTGGGTTTCGAGTGCCAAGTGTACGGGCCGACCGGTGGGCCGTCTCCTCGTACCGCCGTCACCTCGGCGTCCGACGACGGGGATCCCTGGCAGGATGAGCCTTGTGGCTCTGTCGGACCTGACTGCCCGCACGCACCCGCGGCAGTCGGGTCTCGTGCCCCAGCTCGCCGTCCTGGTGGCGGCGGTCGTGCTGGGCCTGGCCCTGGGCGTGGCCCTGCTGGTGGCCGATGCGCGCAGCTGGAGCGGCGCGACGAGCAGCGTCGGGACCGTGACCGGACGCAACGACACGGGAGTCGTGGTCGCCGCGGGTGGAAGGACCGTGACGCTGCACCTGGCGAGGGTCCCGAAGCCGGGCACGCAGATCCAGGTCGAGGTCTCCCCCGACGGTCGCGCGCGCCCGACGTCGTACGAGCAGACGCTGGGCAAGGCCACTCGCGACGGCGTGGGCCTGACCGTGCTGCTGACGGTGGTCGTGCAGCTCTACCGCTACGCGGTCACCCGACGGCCGACAACGGAACCGGAAGGGGCGCTCGAGGGCTGATTCGGCCCCTTCGCGCTCCGTTGTCGGTCAGCGAGACGTAGGGGCGGAGCTGCGCGGGCGCTGGCTCTGCGGACGAGGGGCCTGCGGACGGGCACCGCTGCCGTTGTAGGTGCGGCGACCGGAGCGACCGGGACGGTCGGAGTACGCCATGCGGACCGGCGCCGTGACGACGATGTCCTCGCCGGACTCGGCGATCGCTCGGACGGCCGGGTGCCCCGGCACGACGGTCTGCGCGCTCACGACGACACCGGCACGCTCACGCATCCGCTGGTTGTCGCGGACCTCGTCCGACAGGATCAGCGAGATGACGGTGCCACGGGCACCGGCGCGCGCGGTGCGCCCCGACCGGTGCAGGTAGTCCTTGTGGTCGGCCGGCGGGTCGTAGTGCACGACGAGGTCGACGTCGTCGACGTGGATGCCACGCGCCGCGACGTCGGTGGCCACGAGCACCCGGGTGTTGCCGCTCTGGAAGTTCTCGAGGGCGCGCTTGCGGGCGTTCTGCGTCAGGTTGCCGTGGATGGCCATCGCGTTCACGCCACCGGTGCTCAGCTGCATCGCGAGGCGGTCGGCACCGTGCTTGGTGCGGACGAAGAACAGCGTGCGAGCGGGGCGCTTCGCCATCTCGGTCGCGATGAGCACCTTGGCGTCGCGCTGCACGGCGAACACCAGGTGGTCCATGGTGTCGACCGGGCTGGCGGCCGGGGCGACAGCGTGCATCGCCGGGTCCTTCAGGTAGCCGAGGGCGAGCTTGTCCACGCCGCGGTCGAGCGTCGCGGAGAAGAGCATCCGCTGACCGGTGGCCGGCGTGAGGTCGAGCAACGCGGTGACGGCCGGCATGAACCCGAGGTCGGCCATGTGGTCCGCCTCGTCGAGCACGGTGATCTCGACCTTGGACAGGTCGCACTCCCGCTGGTCGATGAGGTCCTGCAGCCGGCCGGGTGTGGCCACGACGATGTCGGCGCCGCGCCGGAGCTGGTCGATCTGACGGCCCATCGAGGCGCCGCCGTAGATGGTCATGACCTTCAGGTCGAGCACCTGGCCGAGGGGCGCGAGGGCGTCGTTGACCTGCTGGGCGAGCTCGCGGGTGGGCACGAGCACCAGACCACGAGGCGTACGGGCGGACCGCGTCCCGCCGACCAGACGGGTCAGCATCGGGAGGCCGAAGGCCAGGGTCTTGCCGGAACCGGTCTGGCCGCGACCGAGGATGTCGCGCCCGGCGATGGCGTCCGGCAGAGCACGGGCCTGGATGGCGAACGGCGCGGTGACGTCGCGACGGGCCAGGGCGCTGATCAGCCGGTCGGGCAGGCCGAGGGACT
>JAODNB010000328.1 GCA_025464795.1 Frankiales bacterium | reverse complement strand
GCACCTGCTGCTCCTCTCCGAACTGGGCATGTCCGAGCTCCTCGGTCTTGCCACGGAGGTTCTCGGCGCGGCGGAACTGGTCTATCCCTCGTCGCTTTGCCGTGGTCATCAGCCATGCCGCGGGCTTGGTCGGCACGCCTGTCGTCGGCCACTGCTCCAGCGCAGCCACGAGCGCGTCCTGCGCGAGGTCCTCGGCCAGCTCGACGTCGCGCGTCATTCGGGTGAGGGCGCCCACGAGTCGCGCCGACTCGGCCCGCCACACCGCCGTGATGGCCTCGGTTGTTGCGGTCCCCACTGACACCTTGTGAGCCTAGGAGACCGGACGCCGTGCGTAGCGCGGCGTCCGGTCTCGTCAGGCCCTAGGCGCCCCGGTCAGGCGTCGGCTGCCTGGGGCGGAGCTTCGGAGATCTGCCGCAGGGTGGCCACCATGGAGCACTCCGGCCAGTACTTCGCGTGCAGGTCTGCGAACTCCTGCTGGGCTGCGATTGCCTCCTCCGGAGTGTCGTACTGCAAGATGGCGAAGCCGCCGACGACCTCCTTGGCCTCCGCGTAGGGGCCATCGACGCGGGAGGTCTCGCCCTTGCGAACGAGGAAGTTGACCGCGTCCTCCGTTCCGTACAGGCCGCCGCCGTCGAGGAAGACGCCCTTGGCGGCCTGCTCCCCGATGTAGCCGTCCATCGCGTCCATCAGCGCCTGAGGCGGCGGCCCTGAACCCTCTTCCATCTTCACGAAACCCATGAAGCGCGGCATCTCACGTAGTCCTTCCGGTAGGCGGGAACTGCTCTCTTGCCTGTACGTCGAACGGCAGACGGGGTCTTCGACATCAACGTTACGAATGTCTTCCCGTGAACCGGTCAGGAGGAGAGCAGCCGCACTTGCAGCTCGGCGAGCAGACGCTGGTCGGGGTCGGTGAGGTCTAGGCCGGCGACCTCCTGCGCCCGCTTCAGTCGGTACCTCACGGTGTTGTAGTGCAGTCCCAGGGATGCGGCTGCTGCCTTCACGTCGCCCACAGCGATGAAGTAGGCCCGGAGCGTCTCGAGGAGGTCGCCGCCGTGGACGCGGTCGTGCTCGACCAGCCGCATCCCTGGTCCTTCGAGCAGGGCGGGGTGCGCGAGTCCGATCTCCCGGAACTGGGCAAGGCGCCAGGACGCCTGGACGGTCTCGGAGTCGGTGAGCCCTACCCAGCCGCGGCGTTCGGCGAGGCCTAGCAGCTCGTCGACGAGCGACCGGACGCTCGCCGCGTCAGCGAGCTGAGTGAAGCTACTGCTGAGCATCGCGCGATGAGGGGCGGAGCTCTGGAGCCGTTGATGGAGATCTGTGAGGACGCGGACGGCACCGGCTCGCTCCTCGTTGTCCCTGCTGGTGAACACCAGGTATGCGGTGTCGTGGACAGGTGCGGCGAGGGCGGCCACTCGGTAGGCCTGGCAGTAGCTGCGTGCAAGCGTGACCAGGCGACGGGCCGTCGCAGCTCTCTCGGTGGTGTCGCTCGCGAGGGGCCGCAGCCCGGCGAGCACGAAGCCGCTGTCGAGCGCGACGTTGAGGCGCTCGGCGACCAGTCGTTCGGTGTGCATGCCTCCGAGCAGGGCCGTGAAGGGAAGGTCGTGCTCGGGGGAGTGGCTGGAGGCGATCGAGGCATGACGCAGCAGAGCGAGCGCCGCGACATCAACTGCTCGCCGGAGGCCTTCGAGGGCCTGCTCTTCGTCTGTGCCCGCGAGAGGTGTCACCCAGATCGTGCCGAAGAGCTGTCCGCCGACGAGGACGCCAGCGGCGTAGCGCTCCGTCAGGCCCTCGATCTCGCCGTTCTGGAGGTGGACCAGCTCGCCGTGGAGGAGGTGGTCGATGACTCCGGCCTCGCGCAGCTTGTCGAGCGTCTGACTCGGCGCCCGCCGCCCGAGCAGGGTCTGCGTGCGGACGTCATCAGGGGCGTCACCCCCCGAGTAGGCGAGCAGCTGCCAGGCTGGGTCGTGCATCACGACAGATCCGCCGCACAGGCTGGCGAGCGCGTCGGCGAGGGCGAACAAGGAGTCGTTGTCCTGGGTGCCCAAGACCGGGGCCGAGCTGACCGAACGGCGGGCCAGGGCGATGACGTGCCCCCAGTCCGCGGCCGGGTCGATCACGACGAGAGCAGCCCCACCTGCCCTGACGCTCGGAAGGGAGGCGCCCTTGACGAGGACGGCGGGACTGCCCGCCTGGGCCGCCAGCTGCTGCAGGCGTGCGCAGTCGGTGAGGGAGAACCCCACGGCGACGACAAGGGTCTCCTCGGCGAGCGGTGTGGGATGAACGGGGTCGCTCACCGAGACCGTCGAGATCTGGCCGCTCAGGTCCCCGATCGTGCCCACGACCAGGGCCGGGCCCAGGTCCTCGACGAGGTCTGCCACGGAGCGCACCCCGTCACTGTCGCATGTTCCGGATCACAAAGGCGGTGCGCGAATTCGTCTTTCAGTGCCATGGGTCAGGGGTCCGGGTGCTGCCACTGTGTCCGTTATGAAAGGCGTGCAACGGCAGGTTCCCCGCTGGTCGGAGGTCTCTGAGTTCGTCGCGCCTGCCTTTCGCCGGGATCCTGCCGGGCCGTTGGCCCGGGTACGCACCACCGCAGACTTCGAACGGCTCGCGGCCAGGCGCACGCCCAAGGCGGTGTTCGAGTACGTGCAGGGATCGGCGGAGCGCGAGACGGCCGCGCGCCGGGCGACAGCGGCCTTCGACGCCGTCGAGTTCCGGCCACGGGTTCTGCGCGACGTGGCGAACGTGGACACCACGACCACCATCCTCGGCGAGCCCGTCGCGTTTCCTGTGGTCCTCGGGCCGACTGGCTTCACCCGCATGATGCGTACCGAGGGGGAGTGCGCGGTCGCCCGGCCGGCCGGGAGGGCGGGCATCCCGTACACGCTGTCGACCAAGGGCACCACCACGCTCGAGGAGCTCGCGCACCAGGCCCCCGACACGCTGCGCTGGTTCCAGCTCTACCTGTGGCGCGACCGGGCCCGCAGCCAGGACCTCCTGGACCGAGCCCAGGCCAGTGGCTACCGCACGCTGGTCCTGACGGCGGACGTCCCCGTGGCCGGGGCCCGGCTGCGTGACGCCTACAACGGGCTCACCATCCCCCCGCGGCTGTCTCCTCGCACCCTCATCGACATGGCCAGGCACCCGCGCTGGGCGCTCGACGCGCTCACGACCGCGCCGCTCACCTTCGCCAGCCTGGGTTCGGCAGACACGCTCGAGCAGGTGATCAACACGGTCTTCGACCCGTCCGCGACGCTCGCCGACGTGGACTGGTTGCGGGCCCACTGGGACGGCCCGATCGTCGTCAAAGGCGTGCAGCGCGTGGACGACGCGAAGGACCTGGTGTCGGCGGGCGTAGATGCCCTGGCGGTGTCCAACCACGGGGGCAGGCAGCTCGACCGGGCGTCGACGCCTCTGCGACTGCTCCCGCACGTCGTCGACGCGGTGGGTGAGGCGGCCGAGGTGTACCTGGACGGTGGAGTGCGGTGCGGTGCCGACGTCGCGGCGGCCGTTGGTCTCGGCGCCCGCGCTGCCTTCGTCGCTCGACCGTACTTGTACGCCCTCATGGCGGCAGGTGAGCCCGGAGTCGATCACCTGCTGACCCTCCTGCGTGCCGACTACACCCGCACGCTGCAGCTCCTGGGCGTGACCAGCACCGCCGAGCTCGATGCGGACCTCGTGGAGCTGCTGCCGTGCTGAGCGCGCTTGTCCCGGACGAAGAGCCCAAGAGGCGTAGGCACCTCGCCGAAGGTCCCGAGTGGAGGAAGTCGTTGTTGTCGTCCAGGAGCGTGCCGATGTCGGGCACCACGCGTTCTTCCCGCCTGTTCGCTGTTGTGCCCTTGCTCTGCCTGATCGTCAGTGCCTGCGGATCGACCGTTTCGACTCAGCAGCAACGAGCCGGGGGCGACGGGTTGACCGGAGCGCCAGGTCCGGGGTCGCTGACGAGCTCGTCCTCGACTGGTGTCGGGTCCCCCGACCAGGCGCTGGTGGGTGGGGGCCTTCCTGCGAATGCTGACGGCTCGTCCGGATCTCAGCGGACGGGTCTAGGCGCCTCAGTACCAGGATCGCCATCGGGCGACGTGCGAGGTGGTGGTTCTTCGACCGGGGCGGCCTCGGGTCAAGGCGCGGCGAACGGGGCGGCCTCGCACGTCCCGGTTCGGGTCGGGTTCGAGATCATCAAGGGCGGGAACCAGGCCTTCGCTTCCGTCTTTGGCACGCCGGTCAACTTCGGTAACGGCAAGATCGAGGTCAGCTCGATCGTCAAGGACGTCAACGCCCATGGCGGGGTAGGCGGGCGCCCGATCGTTCCGGTCTTCGGGGAGTGGAACGTTGCGGACGGCGACAGCGGGCGTGAGGCCGACTGCCGTGCGATGACGGAGGACGGCAAGGTCGCTTTCATCATCACTGTCGTGAACATCAGTCAGAGCTACGTGACCTGTGCGGCGAAGCACGGCGTCCCAGTCATCAACGCTTCGATCAGCGCTGGGGACCAGGACCTGTACCGCACGTTCAGCGACTTCCTGTTCACACCGTCGCTCATGAACCTCAATCGGGAGCAGCAGCTGCTCCTGCAAGCGCAGAAGGAGACCGGCCGGCTCGGGCCCAAGGTGAAGGTCGGTGTCGTCATCGACGGAACTGACCCCTCCTACCAGCGCGTGTACGACGCGACCGTGCACCCGACGCTCGCCTCGTACGGCCTGCCGCACGAGCCCTACGTCATCAACACGCAGAGCGACATCCAAGGTGCCATCCTGCGGTTCGTGCAAGACGGGGTCACCCTCGTGGACTTCATCGCGCCGAGCGGTGTCAGTGAGGTCCTTTGGATGAACGCCGCGGAGCAGCAGGCGTACCGCCCTCAGTACGCCCTCGCCACCTCGTCCTCGCCATGGTTCGTCTCCTCCGCGGCTCCCAAGAACCAGGTCAAGGGCATTGCGGGGATCGGTTCGCTTCCGCTGTCGGACGTGGAGACCTCGCAGTACCCGACCACTCCTCGGGAGAAGCACTGTCTCGACCTGATCCGCGCTGGTGGCGAGAACAACGCCGAACGGCACGGGAGCATCACAGCGACCGTCTACTGCGAAGGCATCTACGCCTTCGCAGCGGTCGGGACCCGCGTCTCAGGTCCGCTCACCGCACGCGCGTTCCGCAGCGCGTACCCGACCCTGGGCACCAGCTATGGGCCGGTCGTCACCTTCGCCACGGACTTCTCCCGCGCCCGCCACGACAACGCGATCGGGTACCGGCTGCTCGCCTACACGTCAGGCTGCAGCTGCGTCAGCTACACCAGCGGAGTCCGCAGGGTTCCGACTAACCGCTGAAGCGCGAACGTCAGCAGGTCTGCTGAGCGACCAGCACCAGCTCTCCGGCGACGAGCGACGCCTCTCAGTCCCGTGTCACGGCGGCATCTTGGTGTCGGTCAGCACGGCGTGCGGCTGGAGCTTGCGCAGCCAACCGCGCATCACGGCAGCTCTCCACGTCGGAGGGCCCACGCGACGAGCATGAGCCAGAGCGCCGCGGGGAGCATGGACGCGCGTTGCAGCAGGCCTTGGTCGTGGGTGAGGCTGCTGTCCGTCAGCAGGTAGAGCAGCAGGCCGGTCGTGGCCAGCCACCCGGCGACGCGTGACGGCCACACCAGCGCGTGCCAGCGCGGGTCGGCGTGGAAGGCCTCCGCGACGACGAGGGGCACGGCCACCAGCAGCAGCATCACGAGGACGCCTGCGATGTCGTGTCCGTAGTGGTGCCAGGAGAAGGACGATCGGTCGGTGCACGAAGGCAGCTCCGTGCTGCAGTCGTTGCGCAGGAGCGCGGCCGCTGCCGAGAGGGCACCGAGCAGCCCGAGGAAGACCGCCCCGAACTGCGCGGGAACGCTCGCCGCCACGGATGAGGTGAAGGTCCAGGTCACGGCGGCGACGCCTGCCGCGAAGAGCAGGATGGACGCGACCATGATCCACGGGTGATGGGCATCGCTGGCGGCGAGTGCACTGAGATCTTCTTGTCGCGCGTTGTACGCCGGTTGAGCCCTAGCGGCTACGAACGACCCGACCGCCAGTGCGACGGGCCCCAGGACCCCTGTGAACGACAACGGCGTCATGCGATGGTCGCGACACCCCGGCTGCGCCAGCGCCGACCAAGGGCGAGCATCAGGACCGTCAGCGGGATGAGTGCGACCGCGAGCAGCACGCCGGTCGCGTAGCTGCTGCCGTGGTTGGGGGAGGTGCCGATGAGAGCGGCGGCCCCCAGCGCGAAGGCAGGGATCTGCACAGCGAGAACAGTGCGCAGGCGGTGTGCGCAGCGGGCGATGACGAGAGCGACGACAAGAGACAGCAGGGCGACCACGGATACCTCCAGGTGGTTGAGCAAGGAAGGGCGAGCCTGCCGCGAGAGGTGCCACGCGCGCTTCCGTGCTCTCGCCCGACTTTGCCTTCCGTGGCAGCACGGACGTCCTGCGTGGCTCGAGCGCGCCACACTGAGCGGGTGGAGCGACGGGGGCACGCCTGGGGGTGGTGGACTGCCGCTGCCGGGTGCGCGGTTGCCTCATTCATCGCCGTGAGCAAGTTGCTCGCTGACGGCAGCTCCGCGAGCAGCCTGACAAGCGGACTGGTCGGCTTCTCGTGTGCCCTCGCGATCGGCTACAGCACGATCGCGGCCGCACTGCGGACGGGAGACCCGGGCCAGCGCTTCGCTGTCGTCCTGCTCCTCGTCGCCGTGTCTCGCGCTGCCTTCGTCGTGAGCTGGGCGTGGGGGGTGGCAGGCAGCCCCGTTGCCGCGTGGCTCGCGTTCTGGCTCCCCTTCGTCGCCGTCGCGCTGGCGCCGCTGTCGCTCCTCTGGTTCCCGAACGGGTCGCTGCCAGATGACCGAGGGCGTTGGCGCGTCAGCCAGCGGTTGGTCGTTGTCGCCCTCGTGGGGGTGGCACTCATCGCTGCCTCGTCATGGCACCTGCGTGGCCCGCAGCTGGTGTCGAGCAAGGACGTGGCTGGTGGCCCGGGACTGGCCGTGGGGTTTCTGCTGTGCCTGGGCGGCACCGGCGTAGGTCTCGTCTGCGGCGTTGCAAGCCTGGTGGCGCGCTGGCGCCGTCAGGGCTCGTCGCCGGTGAGGCAGCAGCTCAAGTGGTACGGGATGGGGGCGCTGGCCGCGGTGGTGCTCAACCTCGCGGGCGACCTCAGCGGTTACGGGGTTCTCAACCTGGTCGGGACGCTGGCGTTCCTGGGCTGCGTGCTCGTCGCCGTGACCCGCCACAACCTGTGGGACATCGACGAGATCCTGAAGAGGACTGTCGTCTACGGAGCCCTGTCAGGTCTGCTGGCGGCGGTCTACGTCGCGAGCGTCGTCACCGCAGGCCTGCTGCTGGAGGGGTCCGCGCACCACGAGTCGCTGTCGGTCGCGGTCGCGACGCTGACCGCGGCGACCTGTGCGTCACCGGCACGGAGAGCGCTGCAGCAGCGCGTCGACCGTAGCTTCGACCGCCGCACCTTCGACGCGGTCTCCAGAGTTCGGGCGCACGACAGCGCAACGGCGCTGTCGGCTCCGGAGCCCGGCGCGACGGAGGAGCTCTTGCGTGAGGTCCTCAACGACCACGACCTGACCGTCCTGTACGCCTGCCGCGACGGCCTTGTCGTTGATGCATGGGGCAACCCCGAAGGAGGCAAGCCACCTCCCCCTCGTGGCTGGGCGCTGCAGACCAGCGCTTCCGGGCCGAGGCTTCGTGCGGTCGAGAAGGCCGCCGGTCCGGTACTGGCACGGTGCCGCCTGCAGGCAGAGCTGCTCGTGCAGGTCGGTGAGGCCGAACGCTCCCGGCAGCGGGTCGTCACCGCGGGGGACCTCGAGCGCCGCCGGATCGAGCGGAACCTTCACGACGGAGCCCAGCAGCGGCTGGTCTCCCTGGCCCTGCGCCTTCGCTCAGCACAGCGCCACCGGGCGCTGGACCCGGCCACCGCATCCCTCCTCGACGACACCGTTGAAGAGCTGCGTGGGTCGGTGGAGGACCTGCGCGCGCTGGCAGCCGGGCTGCTGCCCGGTTCGCTTGTCACGGAGGGACTCGGGGCAGCCCTGACGGAGATGGCCGGGCGTCACCCGACACCCGTGCGCCTCTCCCTAGCGCTCGACCACCGGCACAACGACGTGGTCGACGAGGTCGCCTGGTTCGTTGCGCTCGAGGGCGTGACGAACGCCGTCAAGCACGCGCACGCCTCGCACATCGCGGTCAGTGCCTCGTGCGACGGCACAGCACTGGTCCTCACCGTCGCGGACGACGGGACTGGGCGTGCCGCCGAGGGGCCGGGGCTGACCGGCTTGCGCGATCGGGTCCTGTCCCGCGACGGGCGGCTGGAGCTCATCAGCACGATCGGAAGCGGCACCACGCTGTCGGTGGAGCTGCCATGCGGGTAGTTGTCGCCGACGACTCCGTCCTGCTCCGCGAGGGCTTGAGCCGGATCCTGCAGGACGAGGGCATCGAGGTCGTCGGCACCGCGGCCGACGCCGAGGCAGCCGCCGCCCTCGTGGCGGCGCTCCACCCGGATCTGATCCTGCTCGACGTGCGGATGCCCCCGACGTTCACCTCCGAGGGCATCGAGCTCGCGCGCACACTGCGAGAGGACCCGAGTGCCCCCGCCGTGCTGCTGCTGAGCCAGCACGTCCATGTCGGTGGGGCGCTCGCGCTCTTCGACGACGACAGCACCGGCCTCGGCTACCTGTTGAAGGACCGGGTGCTGGAGCTCGACACGTTCCTCCAGGCAGTCCGGCAGGTCGCCGCCGGAGGGTCTGTCGTGGACCCGCTCGTCGTCCGTTCTCTCGTCACACGACGCAGCCCCAGCGGCACGCTGGCGGACTTGACGCCGCGCGAGGCGGAGGTGCTCGAGCTGATGGCCACCGGGAGCTCCAACAGCGCGATCGCCGGTCACCTGGTGCTCAGCACTCGGACCGTCGAGAGCCACGTCAACAGCCTGTTCCTCAAGCTCGACCTGCAACCGACGGAAGACGAGAACCGGAGGGTCAGGGCGGTCATCACCTACCTCGCGCAGCGCGGCTGAGCACTGAGGCGCCAGGCCGACGCTGACCAGCAAGTACGCCTTGCGCTCCACCCCGAGGCGCTCACGCGCTACTCCCGAGGTGCGGTCCCCTGCCAGATCGGAGCCTCGCGACCCGCCGGGTCCTGCCGGTAGAAGCGCCTCAGCACGTCGTACAACGCCGGCTCGAAGGACAGGAGCTCGCGAGGCTGCTCGAAGAACACCTCCGTCGCGACGGCGAAGAACTCGCCGGGGTTGGTGGCGCCGTACCACCGCATGGGTGGCCGAGGACGTCCCGCGACCAGGTCCTCGTACACCTCGGTGCACACCCGGACCCAGTCGGCTCGCAGGTCCCGTGGCAGGACCGGTGTCCCGTCGATGGCGCCGTCGAGCATGTCGAGCTTGTGGGCGAACTCGTGCAGGACGACGTTGTGGCCGGCCTCGGTCTGATGCGCATCGGCCAGCGCCTGGTCCCACGCAAGGACCACCGGCCCACGACCGTCCTGAGCCAGCCCGAGCACCGAGAGCCGATCTGCGGTGACGGTTCCCTGTGACGGTCCGGGCCGCACCCCGGACGTCTGCATCGTCGAGGGATGCACGATGATGCCGCTGACCAGTCGGTAGTGGTCGGTGCTCAGTCCCAGCACGAGAACGGCTGCCTGGGCGGCGATCACGACCCGGACTGTGTCGTTCAGCTCAAACCCTCGTGCGGCCTCCCAGCGCTTGCGCGACAGCAGCTCGTCCGTGACGTGCAGGAGCCGCTGCTGCTCCGCCTCATCGAGCAGACCCCACACGGCCAGGTGCGCCGCGATGAGTGCCTGCCCGTTCGGGGGCAACCCGGTTCGGCGGAACCTCATCGACGCGACGCCCTCACGTCATAGGTCTACCCGAGGTCGGCAGCGCCCGAGGTCGATTCAGGGTGCTCACGGCTGAGACCTCAGTGGGTGGGTCGGAAGCTCGCCTGGACGGCGTCGAACAGCTGCTGCGAAGCGCCCCACTGGTCCTCGGGTGCTTGCACGTAAACGGCGTACCCGCGCTTGCCGAACACCAGCGCCCGGTCGAGTGCGTGCAGCGCGCGCCCACCGTCCTCGTAGCGGAACTCCCAGTCGGCAGCGTCCTGTGCGCCTCGGGCCGTGGAGCCGTTGATGGTCTCGAGCCGGACCCGCTCGTACCCGCTGTGGCTCTTGCGGAAGCTGCGCTCGGAGTCGCGCCACGCACCGACGGCAGACGGACCAGCGGGGTAGCGCGTCGCGACGAGCACGTAGCGGCCGCTGCTGGGATCGGTGAAGCGGGTCCCGGCGTCGACGTTCCTGCGCGTCCACCCCTGCGGCACGTCGATGCTCCACCCCAAGGAGGGGTCGGTGTACGTGCCTGAGCTGGCAGCGACGGCAGCGGTCGACGGAGAAGCGGACTGGGGCGACGGTGCCGTGGTCGCAGACCTGACGGGAGCAGCGCTGACCTTCGGGCTGGCGGTGGTTACAGCGGTGTGCGAGCCGTCGTGGGTCAGCGCCACCAGCCCCCCGGTGAGGAGGGCGGCAAGTCCGATGCCCGCAACGGCGAGCGGGAGGCGACGTCGACCTTCGTCGGGCACCGTCGTCCGCAGGGGAGGTGGCGCACTGACCGGCCGCGCGAGAGGAGGCGCGAGAGGAGGCGCGAGAGGAGGTGCGGCGCCGAGGACGGTCGTGCGGTCGAAGTCCTCGATCAGCTGCGGCGGCAGGACTGCGGTGGGATCGGGAGTCGTGCTTGGCTCCGCCTGGACCCTTTCGAGGGCGTTCTTGATCTGCTGTGGGCCGGGCCGACGAGCAGGGTCGCGGTCCATGACGGCGCGCAGCAGATCGCGTAGGCCTGCTCCGCCGTGGGTCAGCGGAGGTGGCTCGTTGCTGGCGACGGCCGACACGACGGCGTAGGAGTCCGTTCCCTCGTACGGCGGGCGACCCTCCGCAGCTGTCCAGAGGGTTGCGCCCAGCGCCCAGTAGTCGGATGCCTCGGCCGGCGCCTGCCCCTGGAAGCGCTCGGGCGCGACGTAGGCCGGTGAGCCCAGGACCACGCCCGTCGTCGGATGGTCCTCACCGGACGCGGTCGCGATGCCGAAGTCGGTCAGGGCCACCCGCCCGGTGTCGACGAGCAGCACGTTCCCGGGCTTCACGTCGCGGTGCAGGATCCCCGCCGCGTGCGAGGCCTCCAGCGCGTCGACGAGCGCAAGGCCGATCCTCGCGACCTCGGCCTGCGGGAGCGGCCCGTCCTGCGCGATGGCCTCGGCCAGGGTGCGGCCGCGGAGCAGCTCCATGACGATCCAGGGTCGGCCGTCCTGCTCGATGATGTCGAAGACGCGTACGACGGAGGGGGTGTCGACGGCGGCAACGGCCCGCGCTTCTCGCAGGGTGCGGCCGGACAGCCGCTCCACGTCCTCGTGTGCCAGTGACGGCGGGAAGTGGACCTCCTTGACCGCGACATCGCGCTGGAGCAGCTCGTCGTGGGCGGCCCAGACCACACCCATGCCCCCACGGCCGAGCTCACCGGCCAAGCGGTAGCGGCCGGCGAGCAGGAGGCTGGTAGGAGGCATCGGGGTTGGGCGTACCCGCGCCGAGGAGCGGTGAACGTCCTCCGGCCAAGTCGTCGTGGTCAGCGTCGTGGGAGACACGAGTCGTGCCGTCTCCTAACGTAGGGGCATGAAGTCGATGACGTGCAAGGACATGGGCGGCCCCTGCGACACCGCGTTCCGCGGCGCTAAGGCCGACGAGGTGATCAAGCTGCAGGACAGCCACCTGAAGGAGGCAGTGGCTGCCGGCGACGACACGCACGCGGAGGCGCTGAAGGACATGCAGGGCCGGTGGAAGAACCCGATCGCAGGCATGGGCTGGTACCGCAAGACGAAGAAGCAGTTCGCCGCGCTGCCGGACTCCTAGCGCGCCTCGACCGGGAGCAGGGCTGGGCGCTTCGCGGTGATCCCGTCGCCGAGCTTGATGCCGCGCGCGTGCCGCGTCACGTAGTCGAGCAGGTGCTCGCGCGCCCACCCGACCTCCCCTCGCCAGCCCCGGGGGCTGGCATCTCCGGCGAGCGGGGCGGGTACGACGGGCAGGCCGAGCTGGGCGGCCAGGAGCCCCGCGAGCATGGCGTGCCCGTGCGGGCTGCCGTGCAGCCGGTCGCTGTGCCAGTACCGCAGGTCCAGGCCCAGCGCGTGGTCCTCGAGGTCGGCGAGGACTGCTCCCGTCCGTCGAGCCGACTCCCGGATCCCCTGGTTCAGCACGCGCTGCCGGGAGCGGAGCAGCCGAGCCACGGGCATCACCTGCGACAGGTCAGG
>JAODNB010000008.1 GCA_025464795.1 Frankiales bacterium | reverse complement strand
ACGAGCTCATGGTCATTCTCGACCCCGACCTCGAGGAGCGCACCATCGCTCCCAGCTTGGACACCTTCCTCAACGTCGTCACCACTGGTGGCGGAACCGTTGAGAAGGTCGACATCTGGGGCCGTCGCCGGCTCTCGTTCGAGATCGACAAGAAGGTCGAGGGCATCTACGCCGTCATCGACCTCCAGGCAGAGCCGGCCACGATGAAGGAGCTGGACCGTCAGCTCAACCTCAACGAGGCCGTCCTTCGCACGAAGGTGCTCCGCCCCGAACTGCGCTAGTTCCGAGCTCCGCTAGACCCGCACTCCTTCCCCGAAGTCCCAAGTGCGCTTCCCGTTCGCACGCACCCACACCGAGATTCCCCGACAGGGGAAGGACCGCAAGGAGAACCACATGGCTGGCGAGACCGTCATCACCGTCGTCGGGAACCTCACGGGGGACCCGGAGCTGCGCTTCACCCCCAGTGGTGCTGCCGTAGCGAGCTTCACCGTTGCCTCCACCCCTCGGACGCTGGACAAGGCGACCAACGAGTGGAAGGACGGCGAGGCGCTCTTCCTCCGCTGCTCCATCTGGCGCCAGGCCGCTGAGAACGTGGCCGAGTCGCTCCAGAAGGGGATGCGGGTCGTCGTGCAGGGCCGGCTCAAGCAGCGGTCCTACGACACCAAGGAAGGCGAGAAGCGCACGGTGTACGAGCTCGACGTCGAAGAGGTCGGCCCGTCCCTGAAGTACGCCACTGCGAAGGTCAACCGGACCACGCGCGGCGGCAGCGGTGGCGGCGGCGGCTTCGGTGGTGCTCCGTCCGGCGGCTCTGCCCCGAGCGACGACCCCTGGGCCTCCGCGGCTCCGGCGTCGTCCGGCGGTGGCGGTGGCGGCGGTGGCTGGTCTGACGAGCCCCCTTTCTAGACCCACCTCAACTTTTCTTTAGGAGTTCCACATGGCGAAGCCTCCTCCGAGGAAGCCGAAGAAGAAGGTCTGCCAGTTCTGCAAGGACAAGGTGACCTACGTCGACTACAAGGACACCGGTCTGCTGCGCAAGTACATCTCGGACCGCGGCAAGATCCGCGCCCGACGCGTGAGCGGCAACTGCAGCCAGCACCAGCGCGACGTGGCGATGGCCGTCAAGAACAGCCGCGAGATGGCTCTTCTTCCGTACACGAGCACGGCGCGCTGATGAAGCTGATCCTGACGCGCGATGTCCCGAACCTCGGAGCGCCTGGCGACTCCGTCGAGGTGAAGGACGGCTACGGCCGCAACTACCTCGTGCCCCAGGGGCTGGCGATCGCTGCCACCCGTGGAGCTGAGAAGCAGGTGGCCAACATCCGGCGGGCCCGCGCGGCCCGCACGGTGCGCGACGTGGCGCACGCCAACGAGATCAAGCAGGCGCTCCAGTCCCTGTCCGTCTCGCTGCCCGCCCACGCCGGTGACAACGGTCGGCTCTTCGGCTCGGTCACCTCGGCGGCCATCGTCGCGGCAATCTCGAAGGCCGGCGGCCCGAAGCTCGACAAGCGCTCGGTCTCCGTCAAGCACCCGATCAAGAACGTCGGCAGCCACTCCGTCACCGTCAAGGTGCACGACGGCGTCGAGGTCAACCTGTCCGTGGCAGTCGTCGCGGGCTAGGCGCTCTTCCGGTTCGGCCCGTCACCCTCGCGGGTGGCGGGCCGTTCTGCTGTTCGGGCCGGAGCTCAGCGGGGGGTGAGGATCACCTTGGCCAGGGCG
This sequence comes from Frankiales bacterium, assembly GCA_025464795.1. GTDB lineage: Bacteria > Actinomycetota > Actinomycetes > Mycobacteriales > SCTD01 > RYN-111. The sequence continues at coordinate 1,347 of JAODNB010000008.1, read as the reverse complement.
CGGCGCTCGTCGAGCTCGAGCAGCGCGTCGGCTGCCTGCTCCAGCGGGTAGCTGTTGCCGAGCAGCGGGTCGAGCTCGCCCGAGGACAGGTACGGCAGCAGCCGCGCCCACTGCTCTTGCAGGTACGTCGGCTGAGACATCCAGAAGGCACCCCACCCCACGCCGACGACGCTGAGGTTGTTGAGCAGCAGGCGGTTGACCTTGACCTCGGGGATCGAGCCGCCGGTGAAGCCGACGACCAGCAGCCTGCCCTCGGGCCTGAGGCAGCGCAGGCTGTCGGTGAACCGGTCGCCGCCGACGGGGTCCATGACCACGTCGACCCGTCCCTTCACCGCCGCGAGGAACCCGTCCGCGAGCACGACCTCGTCCGCGCCGGCCTTGCGGGCGACCTCCCCCTTCTCCTCGGTGGAGACGACGGCGATCACCTGTGCGCCCAGGACCTTGGCCAGCTGGATGGTCGCGACGCCGATCCCACCGGCAGCGCCCTGCACGAGGATCGTCTCCCCCGCCTGCAGCTTGCCGCGCCGCACGAGGGCGAAGTCGACCGTCAGGTAGTTCATCAGCAGCGCGGCGCCGGCGGCGAACGACACGTTGTCGGGCAGCGGGAACAGCGTGACCGGGTCGCAGACCGCTCGTTCGGCGTAGCCGCCCAGGACGGAGAAGCCGGCCACCCGGGTACCCGGCGCCAGGTCCCCGCCGCTCACCACCGTCCCCGCGACCTCCGAGCCCGGGGTGAACGGCAGCTCCGGCTTCATCTGGTACTCCCCGCGCGACATCAGCACGTCCGGGAAGTTCACGCCGGCCGCGTGCACCTCCACCAGCACCCCGTTGCCGGCTTCCGGCTCCGGGACGTCGACGAGCTGGACGGCCGCGGGGCCGTCGAGGGCAGTGACCTGGATCGCGCGCATGGCAGGCACGCTATCCGCCGGGCCGGAACTTGCCTGTGGACATCCCCGAAAACGTCGTACCTGCGTGGTCCCCTACAGGCATGGAGCTGTTCGACCTACCGCCGCAGCGGCTGAGCCAGGAGACGCACGACGCCGTGTTCGGCGACCTGCCCTTCACGCTGTCGCTCGACCTCCACACCCCGGAGATCGGCGACCTGGTCCTGCAGCTGCTCGACAAGGGCTGGCGCAAGGGGCAGATCGGCTCCCGGGTCGGTGCCATGCCCACTGGGCCGGCCGGCCGCGACCCCGTCGCCGACGTCGAGGCGCTCCTGAGGGGCTTCCTCGAGCAGGTCCCCCCGGACGCGCGCTGGCGCGAGGAGAAGGCGGAGCGGGACCTCCTCAAGAGCACCACGGCCTTCGAGCAGCCGGCGAGCCCGGAGAGCCGGGCCCGCTGGATCGA
>JAODNB010000227.1 GCA_025464795.1 Frankiales bacterium | reverse complement strand
TGGCGCTGTGGTACTCGCTCCTGCTCGTGACGATGCGCAACGCGACCGCGCGTGGCCTGCTGCCTGAGACGGCACCGCCGCACCTGAGCGGGTACGGGTCAGCCGACCAGCGCCTGGCCATCTTCGTCACGGTGCTGTGGCTCGTGGCGATCTCCACCTCCTCGCTGTCGGCCATCAACGAGCGCGAGCTCCGCAGGCGCCGGGGAGACCTTGAGGCCCTCACCAGCCTCGCGGAGCAGATCGAGCGCACCGATGACTCGTCGTCGGTCGCGCGCACCCTGCTCGACGCCGCCGTGTCCAGCTTCGGGTTCCCGCGGGGCGTCGTCCTCGCCAGCGCAGAGGGCCACCTGCCCCTGCTCGCCTCGTTCGGTCTCGACGAGGACGTGGCCCGTCGTCCCGGCCGACCCGGCGCGAGCGCCGTCGTCGCCGAGGCACAGGGCCAGAAGTCGACGGTGCTGGTACGGGACCTCGACGTCGACGCCGATCCGTGGCTCGCGCGGCTGCTCCCGGGCGCCACCAACCTCGTCGTCGTCCCGCTCTTCGCCGAGGGCCGCTCCCTGGGTGCGCTGGTCGTCGAGCACACGGGCGGGGCGCGCATCCAGCGCCGCGTCGTGTCCGGCCTCGAGCGGTCGGCGTCCTACGCCGCGCTCGCCCTGCGCAACGCCTGGCTGCTCGAGCAGGTCCAGCGGCTGGCCGCAACGGACGGCCTCACCAAGATCGCCAACCGCCGCACCTTCGAGGCGACGCTCGAGCGCGAGGTGGCCCGCGCGACCCGCAGCTCCGAGCACCTGAGTCTCGTGATGGTCGACATCGATCACTTCAAGAGGCTGAACGACACCCACGGGCACCAAGCAGGTGACGAGGTCCTGCGCAACGTCGCCGCGGCGCTCTCCTGCGAGTGCCGTGACTTCGACACCCCTGCTCGCTACGGCGGTGAGGAGTTCGCCGTCATCCTCCCGGGGTGCGGGCCCGACGAGGCCTCCGAGATCGCCGAACGACTGCGCCGCGCGGTCTCGGCCGCCCCCTCCGTCGTCCCCATCACGGCGTCGGCGGGTGTCGCGACCTACCCGTCCCACGCAGGCGACGCCGACACCCTCGTGCGGGCAGCCGACGAGGCGCTGTACGCGTCCAAGCACGGCGGGCGGAACCAGACCACCGTCTCGCTCGGGGTCCCACCGGAGGCGCAGGTCGACGCGCTGCTGCGCCGGGCCGTCGCGCAGCGGCTCGGTCGCCCCGCGGGGGCGGACGACACGGAGGCGATGACCCCGACGCCCCGTCGCGCAGAGGGCTGAGGCCGCGGCGCCGGCCGGCAACTAGAGTTCTCGGGGTCTTGTCCACCTGATCTCGATCAGCCCCCCGAACGGAGCCCACGTGGCCACCTCGCTCTTCGCGACCCTCTCCACCAACCACGGAGACATCCGGGTCGAGCTCTTCCCGAACCACGCCCCGAAGACCGTCAAGAACTTCGTGGGCCTCGCGGACGGCACCGGCGAGTGGACCGACCCGAAGACCGGCGGCAAGGGCGTGGGTGCCCTCTACGACAACACCGTCTTCCACCGCGTCATCGCCGGGTTCATGATCCAGGGCGGCGACCCGCTCGGCAGCGGTCGCGGTGGCCCCGGGTACCAGTTCAACGACGAGATCCACCCGGAGCTGCAGTTCTCCAAGCCCTACCTGCTCGCGATGGCGAACGCCGGCCCCGGCACCAACGGCTCGCAGTTCTTCATCACTGTCGGCGCGACCCCCTGGCTGAACGCCAAGCACACGATCTTCGGCGAGGTCGCCGACCAGGCCTCGCGCGACGTCGTCGACAAGATCGCCGGCATCTCGGTGGGCCCGATGGACCGTCCCGTGAACGACGTGGTGATCTCCACGATCACCGTCGAGTCGGTCGACTCCTGAGCGAGGCCTCTTCGGTCTGCTACCGGCACACCGATCGTGAGACGTTCGTCAGCTGCGCGCGCTGCGAGCGGTTGATCTGCCCTGACTGCATGAGGCCGGCCTCCGTCGGCTTCCAGTGCCCGTCCTGCGTGAAGGAGGGCGCCGCGACCGTCCGCCAGGCGAAGGCCGCCTACGGCGGTCGCGCGGTCGGGGCGCCGGTCGTGACGTTCGCCCTCATCGGGCTGAACGTCCTGATGTTCCTGCTCACGACGGGTACTGGCACCGGGCTGGTCTTCGGCGGCAACCCCTCGTCGCTGTTCCGGCACCTGGCTCTCGTGCCGACCTCGTCTCAGCAGGGGGTCGACTTCAGCGCCTTCTTCGGTCATGGCGTGGCCCAGGGCAGCTACTACCGGCTCCTGACGTCGAACTTCCTGCACTACGGGATCGTTCACATCGCGCTGAACATGTACTGCCTGTTCCTGCTCGGCCCGGCCCTCGAGGTCGCGTTCGGGCGGCTCCGCTACACCGCGCTCTACGTCGCGTCCGGGCTCTCGGGATCCGTTCTGTCCTATGCCCTCGGCCCGGCGAACGAGCAGGCGGCCGGTGCCTCGGGAGCGGTGTTCGGGTTGTTCGCCGCCTTCTTCGTGCTGCAGCGGCGGCGCGGGGGCGACGTGACCCAGATCGCGACGACGATCGGCATCAACCTGTTCATCAGCTTCGCAGCGTCGAGCTACATCGACTGGCGCGGGCACGTCGGCGGCCTGCTCGGCGGGGGGATCGTCGCGGCGGCGTACGTCTACGCACCAGCGGGCAAGCAGCGGTCACTGCTCCAGGCCGGCGGGGTGGTGCTCGTCCTGCTGGTCGTGGCGCTGGGGGTCGCCGCCCGCACCAGCGCGCTCACCTGACCCAGTCAGGCGCGGAGGGCGTCGAGTTCGGCGAGCACGAGGTACGGAGGAGCACCGAGCCGGGTGCGGGACAGCACCACCAGTGTGTCGCCCAGGTCGATCTCGAGCAGCGGGGTCCTTCGGTCGGTGACGACCCGGACCCGCTCGACGGCCTCCCAGTCGACGGTGATCCGTCCGAGGCCTCGGACCACGGTCAGGGACGTCGCCGACGCGCGCACGGTGGGCCGCAGCAGCAGGTCGCGCGTGCCCAGGCCCGCGAGCACGACGAAGGTCGGCACGGCCAGGAGCAGCGCGAGGGGGTCGAGCTGCAGACCGAGCAGCAGCGCCATCGCGCCGGCAACGAGCTCCGAGGCACCCACCGCGAGGGACGGCCCGGCCACCACCTCGTTCACGCGCTGGACCTCACTCGTTCGGGTGATGCTGCGAGGAGAGGTGTGGAACCGATGTCCGTGGGAACACCGTCGAAAGATGTCCACACTGTGGAGATCTTCTGGGGAGAACTACAACGGTGCAACTCTGCTCGCGCGCGCTCAGAGCCCGCTGCTCAGCACCGGGTCAGCGCCTGCTCAGCGCCACTGCGTGGACAACCCGAAACCGGCGATGATGAAGCCGAAGCCGACGAGCAGGTTGCTGTTCCCCCACGCGCCGACGACCGGCATGTCGGCGCCGGCGAGGTAGAACGTCACGAGCCAGACGATGCCGATCAGGAACAGCACGAGCATCAGCGGAGCGAGCCACACCGGGCTCGGACCCTTCTTCTTGACCCCGCCGACAGGGGTCGGTGGGGTGTAGACGGACTTCTTGCGCTTCTTGGACTCGGGCACGTCCGCCCCTCCTGGTCTGCCGGGAGCCGTTAGCGTATCTGGCGAGGCCTTCGAGCGGCGGAACGGCGGGCAGATGTGACGCGGGAACAGGTGTGGAAGGTGCTGGTCCCCGTCACCGCGCTCGCAGCCGGGATCATGTTCGCGACCAGTGCGTCGACCGCCCAGGGCACCGACCTGCGGGCCGGTCGGTTCTCCGGCTTGACGGACCTCATCGCGGGCAGCCAGAGCACGGTGGGCAAGCAGGAGAAGGACGCCGCTGCGCTGCGCAAGGAGGTGACCGCAGCCGGTCAGAGCGCCGCCGCCCGCTCCAGCACGGTTCGAGCCGAGAAGGCCCGCGGCGACGCGCTGGCCGGGCCGGCCGGGCTGGAGGCCGTACAGGGTCCCGGGGTGACGGTGCGGCTGGACGACGCGCCGCGCCCGAAGGACGGCGCGGCCCCGGCAAGCACCAACCCGGACGACCTCGTCGTGCACCAGCAGGACGTCCAGTCGGCCGTGAACGCGCTGAGGGCCGGCGGTGCTGAGGCGATGACGCTCATGGGCGAGCGCGTGATCTCGACCAGCGCCGTGCGCTGCGTCGGCAACACCCTGCTC
>JAODNB010000225.1 GCA_025464795.1 Frankiales bacterium | reverse complement strand
GGAGCGTCCAGCGAAGGCGAACCGAGAGCGAGCCACGTGCAGGAGCCGGCCACGGGGCAGGCGGTGCAGCGTGGCGCTCGGGCTGTGCAGACGAGCGCCCCGAGCTCCATCAGCGCGATCGACGCGACCGCTGCCTGCTCGTCCTGCTCGGGAAGCAGCGCCTCCACGGCCGCGAGGTCCTTCTTCGTCACGGCCGCATCCGCCACGCCCTCGGTGACCCGGGCCAGCACGCGACGGACGTTGGTGTCGACGACCGGGTGACGTTGCCGCAGCGCGAACGCCGCCACCGCCCGCGCGGTGTAGTCGCCAATGCCGGGCAGCGACAGCAGCTCCGGAACGGTCGAGGGCAGCGAGCCGCCGAACCGTGCCACGACCTCCGTGCAGGCGGCGTGCAGCCGCAGGGCACGTCGGGGGTAGCCCAGCCGGCCCCACATCCGGACCGCCTCACCGGAGGGCGCCACGGCCAGCGATGCCGCCGTGGGCCAGCGGGTGATCCAGGCCTCGTACGCCGGCACGACCCGCGCGACCGGGGTCTGCTGGAGCATGACCTCGCTGACGAGGACCTGGTAGGGCGTGGTGCCCGGGGCACGCCACGGGAGGTCCCGGGCGGCGGCTGGGTACCAGGCGAGGAGATCATCGATCCAGGAAGGCTGCATGGCGCGGAGAATGGTCGCACCACCGTGAAGCGGCACGGTCTAGGGTCCCTGTCATGGCGCTCAACCCGGTGGGACCGCTCCCGGCGTCGACCTACTGGCGCCGGCGCGCGGTGCTCCTCATCGGCCTGGTCCTCGTGCTGCTGGTCCTGAAGTCCTGCGCCTCCGGAGGCGACAGCCCGAAGAAGAAGACGTCGACGACCCCGCGGCCGACCCCGAGCGTCAGCAGGAGCGCGACCCCCGTCACGACCAAGCCCCCGGCCGCCGCAGGGGGGCTGTGCGCGGACGCGGCGCTGACCGTCACGGCGACCACGGACGCCGACACGTACGGTCTCGGGGCGACCCCGAAGATCACCCTCAGTGTGAAGAACTCCGGGGCGACGGCCTGCCGGCGGGACCTCGGCGCCGGCGCGATCGAGCTCCTCGTGTTCAGCGGGGAGGACCGGATCTGGTCCAGCGACGACTGCAGCCCGAGCAAGGCCGTCTCGGTCGTCACCCTGCCGCCCGGCGGCTCGCAGGCCGTGGTGAAGACCTGGTCCGGCAAGCGGTCCAAGCCCGGCTGCACGGGCACGGAGGCCGCAGCGTCGGTCGGGACGTACAAGGTCGTGAGCCGAGTGGGCACCCTGCGCCAGGACGGGCAGGTCTTCCGGCTGCACGCTTGAGCCCCCCAAGGGCCTCAAGCGGCCCCGGAAACGGGACGACACAACGGCGCGGGGGCGCGTCGAGTCGGTGTCAGGGGTGCTGAGGTGGTGCAGGACGAGGTGACGGGCGAGCACGCCTCCCTTCGGGACGTGTTCGCCGGGGAGCTCGCGAAGCGCCTGCCTCGGCTGGTGGCCTGGAACGACGGTGTCGCCGATGACGTCGAGGCCGCGGTGCGGGACGCGCACACGCTGGCGACCAGCGCCATCCTCGTCGGGGAGCCTGAGATCTCCCGCCTCGCCCGCGGGGCTGAGTACGGGGACGCGCAGATGCTCGCGGCGCTGGTCCCCCTGCTTCAGGCCTGGGCTCCGTGACAGCTCCCGCGGCCCCCGCTCGGACGACCGTTGTCATCGTGGACGACTCCCCGGTGCAGCGCCGGTTCGTCCGGGCTGCCGTCGACGCCGACCCTGACCTGAGCGTCGTCGGGGAGGCCCGCAACGGCAAGGAGGCGGTCGCGCTGGTCGCCCGGCTGCGCCCCTCCGCCGTGCTCATGGACCTCGACCTACCGCTCATGAGCGGCATCGAGGCGATCGAGCGGATCATGGCGTCCAGCCCGACGCCGATCCTGGTCTACAGCGGCCACGTCGGTGGCGCTGAGAGCGCCAACGCCCTGGAGGCCCTCGCGGCAGGGGCGGTCGACGTGCTCGCGAAGCCCGGACCGGAGGACACCGGTTCCTTGGACGAGTACGCCAACCAGCTGCGCCGTCGTCTCAAGGTCGCCGCTCGGATCCGTGTCATCACCCACCCCCGCGGCCGGCTCCGGGCGCAGGGGATGCCTGTGCCCGCGACAGTCGGGGCCCCCGGTGGAGGGCTGAGCCTGACCCGCCGAGCGGAACAGCTGCCGCACCACGTCGAGGTGCGCGAGGGCGTCAAGCTGATCGCCATCGGCGCGTCCACCGGCGGACCGCAGGCACTGCACACGCTGCTCAAGGAGCTGCCCCTCGGCTTGGACCAGGCCGTCCTCGTCGTTCAGCACATGGCCGACGGGTTCATCCCCGGGCTGGCGTCCTGGCTCGACCAGCTGTGCCCGCTGCCCGTCGTCGTCGGCGGCAGCGGCAGGCGCCTCCTGCCGGGCACCGTGACCATCGCCCCGAGCGGTGCCAACCTGCTCGTCCAGGACGACCGGCTCCGCGTCACCTGCACCCCGCC
>JAODNB010000199.1 GCA_025464795.1 Frankiales bacterium | reverse complement strand
CGGTCGACCCCGCAGCCGCCTTCGTCGCTGCCGCCTTGGTCGCTGGCGCCTGCTGCCCTGGCGCGTGCGTCGCTGGCGCCTTGGTCGCAGGTGCCTGCTTCGCAGGTGCCTTCTTCGCTGGCGCCTTCTTCGCAGGTGCCTTCGTCGCAGGTGCCTTCTTCGTCGTTGCCTTGGTGGCCGCCGGCTCGGCCGGAGCGTCCTCGGCGGGGACAGCCTGTTCGGGCGCGCTCGTCCCGGCCTTCGCAACCCGCTCTGCCCGCTTCGCTGCCGGCTTCTCGGCTGACCGTGGTGCGTCCTTCTCGGGTACACCGGGCGCAGGCGCGGGAAGGGCTGCGGCGGTGGCCGCGGCGGCCTGAACCGCCTCCGCGAGCGCCGCCAGCTGCTCCGCCTGGTGAGCCGACAGGTCGCGTTGAGCGGCGGTCTGCTCGGCGACGCTCGCGGCGGCGGCAGCGGCGGCCTTCTGCGCGGCCTCGACCGTCGCGGCCAGGGAGCTGCCCTGCTTGTCGGAGCGCGCGAGCTGAGCCGTGGTCTGCGCCACCGCCGCGGTGACTTCTTCGCGCTGCAGGGCGATCTGCTCCGAGATCTGCTCCACAGCGGCGTGCAGCCGCGCCTTCGCCTCGTCCACGCCGCCGGACGCGCGGCCGACCTCCGCGATGACGGCGTCGAGCTGCGTACGCACCTCAGCCCGCAACTCCGTGACGACGGCTTCCGCCGTAGCCCGAGCGGCAGCGGTGGCCTCGTCCACGCGCGACGGCCAGTCGCCGGCGAGGGCCTCCACCGAGCGACGGACCTCGTCCTGGGCTGTCGTGAGCGCCGCGAGCCGCTCGCCGGTGTCGCGGGTCGCGGCCGTACCTGCGTGGCCGGCGGCTGCGACGTCAGCCATCCGCCCGGTCAGCGCGGCGTGCTGCTCGCCGAGGCGGTCCAGCAACGCCTCGTGGGTCGTCCGGGTCGTGTCGCCGACGCTGGTTGTGAGCTCCTCGAGCGCCGCGCGAACCGATTCCGTGGAGACGCTCACGGAGAAGGCGACCCGCTCGCGCACGTCATCGAGGGCCTGTCCGAGCTCAGCCCGGGCCGCAGCGTCCGTGGCCGCGGCAGCGGTCGTTGCGGCGAGCACCTCCTCGACCCTGGGGCGAAGCGTCGAGACCTCCTTCACGACTTCGTTGCGGGTCGCCTCGAGGGCGGCGGCGACCTGCGACCGGATCGTCTCGAGGCTGCCTTCGAGCGACGCCTGCAGCGCATCGACGCGGGCGCCCAGAGCAGCAGATCGAGCGGACTCCTGCTCCTCGAGCCCGGTCACCGTGACGAGCAGCCGCTCCGCTACGTCGTCGAGCTCGGTGGTGATCTCCTCGCGCACAGCGGCGAGGGCGGAGGTGACCCGGGCGTCGAGGGACTGCGTGGCGTCCGCCTGGGTGTTGGCGGCATGGCGTACCGCATCCACGAGCACAGCGACCTGGTTGCGGGTCGACTCCTGCTCAGCACTGGCCCGGGTCAGCACCTCCAGGAGCTCGCGTCGCAGCAGCTCGTTGCGGCTGCGCGTGGCATCGACCAGCGAGGTGGACAAGGTGTCGAGGCGGCTCTCGGTGACGTCGCGGAGGCGGGCGACGATGCGCTCGACCTGCTCCCCCGCCACGCTCTCGAGCTTCTGACCGATCGCGCTGACCGAGGTGCCCATGTCGCGGAGCTGGTCGCGGGTGGTGTTCAACCCGTCCCGGGCGACCGACTCGAGGCGCTCGGCGAGGGCGTCGAGAGTGTCCTCGAGGACCGCCATGCGGGACTCGAGGCCGGAGCGGGCCTCGAACAGGGCGCTCTGCGTCGCCGCTGCGGTGTCGGCCTCGCGCTCGAGGGCTGCGGCCACCGTGCGACGGACCTCTCCCGCGACGGCGTCGACGCGGGTGCCGACGGACTCGCCGAGCTTGCCCGTGAGCTCGTCCAGCTTGGCGCCGGTGCGCACCGGCACCAGCTCGAGGCCGTCGCGGACCTCGCGGACCAGCAGCGGCAGGTCGCTCTTGACCTCGTCGACCCGACCTCCAACGACCTCGACGCGGTTGACCAGGTCCGCGACGCGACGAGCAAGCGTCCCCGTCTCGGTGCGGCTGGCGGCGACCGACCCGGTGATGCGACCGGACAGTCCGTCGATGTCCGTGCGCACCGACCCGACCTCCCCTCGAAGGGCCCCGAGGTCGGCTCGCAGGGCAGCGAGCTCGCCGCGCAGGGCGGCGAGGTCGGTACCGGCGGCCGGTTCGGACTCAGGCTCCTCGGTGCCTAGGGCAGCGAGCTGCTCGATGCGTCGCGCAAGGACGTTCGGCTCCACGGACGACACTCCTCCAGGTAAGTGGGCGGAGCCTATCGGCGAGGCGAGCCTCAGCCGGGGAGGTTCACCCGAGCAGCGGAAGCCGGGGGCGGTCAGGAGCCCGCGCTGCCGCGAGCCGCTCGGCGGTCGGGCTGCCGTAGACCGTCGTGCGCTGCCGGGGGGTGCGTCCCGCGGCGACGACCATGGCCTCCAGCTCCTCGACGGACTTGCGAGACCCGTGAGCGGAACCGGCCATCCGGCTGATGGTCTCCTCCATCAGCGTCCCCCCGAGGTCGTCGACGCCGCCCTGCAGCACCGCGTGGCACTGCTCCACGCCCAGCTTCACCCACGAGGACTGGATGTGGTCGATCGCGC
>JAODNB010000208.1 GCA_025464795.1 Frankiales bacterium | reverse complement strand
CTCGCCTCGCTCACCAGCATCACGTGGGAGGACGATCGGCTCGCTTTCGTCACCTACAGCGAGCCCGCGGGCGAGGCCTCCCGTCGGGCGGGCAAGGGCGCCTGATGCTGCGCGGGGAGCAGGTCGTGCTCCGTGCGGTCGAGCGGGATGACGTCGCGCAGCTCCACGTCTGGGGTCAGGACCACGACGAGTGGCCCAACGTCAACGACCAGGCGCACCTGCCCGAGACTGTCGACGACAAGCTCAGCAGGTACGACGACGGGAAGGCCTGGAGGGCCAGCGACGACAAGGTCAGCTTCGCCATCGACGCCCTCGACGTCGAGGGGCAGCTGATCGGCTACGTGACGCTGTGGGGGATCGATCCGTTCAACCGGAGGGCGCACCTGGGCATCGCGCTCGGGCCCGAGGCGCGCGGGAAGGGCTACGGCAGGGACGCCTGCCGCACGCTCCTGCGCTACGCCTTCGAGCACCGCGGCCTGCACCGCGTCCAGCTCGAGGTCCTCGCCGACACCGAGAGGGCGATCCGGGCCTACCAGGCGGTGGGGTTCGTCGAGGACGGTCGGCTGCGCGAGTCCGGGTGGGTGCAGGGCCGGTTCGTCGACGAGATCGTCATGAGCGTGCTCGCCCACGAGTTCCTTCGTGGGTAGGACGACCCACAGGGGGGTGGCCCACACTGGAACGGTGCGTCGCCTCGTTCCCCTGCTCCTTGCCACCGCGCTGCTGACCGCGTGCACCGGACGCACGGGACAGCTCACCGGCACCACGGAGGGACCGCGGCAGAACCAGGTCGGCGGGCTCGAGGCCGGTGTCTTCCGGGCCGAGGACCGCGACCCCGCGCCGTCGCTGTCCGGTCGCACCCTGGACGGCACCCGCCTGGACCTGACCTCCCTCAAGGGGCAGGTCGTGGTCGTGAACTTCTGGGCGCAGTGGTGCAGCCCCTGCCGGGCCGAGGCCCGCAACCTCAACGCGGTCTACGACCAGACGAAGGCGCTCGGAGTCGCGTTCGTCGGCATCGACATCAAGGACGACGACGTCGCCGCGCGCACCTTCCAGAGGACCCGCAAGGTCCCGTACCCTTCTCTGGTCGACCCCGACGGGCTGCTCCTGCTGAAGTTCAGGGGCAAAGCCCCGCAGTCCCCTCCGACGACCCTGATCCTGGACCGCCAGGGCCGGGTCGCCGCCCTGTTCCCGGGAGCGCTCACCGAGGCCCAGCTGCTGGCTCCGGTCCAGGTCCTCGCAGCCGAAACAGCATGAGTGTCGCGGACAGCTTCGTCTCCACGGTGACCGACGGGCCGATGCTGGTCGCGCTTCCTGTCGCGGCAGCCGCGGGACTCGTCAGCTTCTTGTCGCCGTGCGTCCTGCCGCTCGTGCCCGGCTACCTGTCCTACGTCACCGGTCTCACCGGCGTCGACCTCGCCGCGTCCGAAGCCGAGGTCGATCAGGGCGATACCAAGCAGCGGGTCAAGGGTCGGGTCCTGCTCGGCTCCACCCTGTTCGTCCTCGGCTTCAGCGCCGTGTTCGTCAGCGAGGGCGCGTTCTTCGGAGCCATCGGCCAGGACCTGCAGGCCCACCAAGCCGTCGTGGACCGGGTCCTGGGCGTCCTCACCATCGTGCTCGGTCTCGCGTTCCTGGGGCTGATCCCGGGGATGCAGCGCGAGCTCAGGTTCCACGCCCTTCCGAAGGCGGGCCTGGCCGGCGCGCCGCTGCTCGGAGTGCTGTTCGGGGTGGGCTGGACGCCCTGCCTGGGACCGACGCTCGGCGCCGTGCAGGCCCTCGCCTTCACGCAGGCGTCCTCGGGTCGAGGGGCTCTGCTGACCTTCGCCTACTGCCTCGGGCTCGGGCTCCCCTTCCTGCTGACGAGCGTTGCCTTCCGTCGGGCGCTCAGCGCCTTCGCCGTGGTGAAGCGCCACTACGACGTGGTGCTGCGCACGGGCGGCGGCCTGCTCATCGTCATCGGGCTGCTTCTCGTCAGCGGCTACTGGGAGCACCTGATGCTCTCCCTGCGCACCGTCATCAACGGCTTCACGCCGAGCGTCTGATGAGCATCCAGAGCGACGAGGAGGCGGTCCGCCTCACCACGCAGCCGCTCGTGGCCCAGCAACCCGGCACCGACTTGTTCGGCCCCCTGAGGTTCCTGTGGCGGCAGCTCACGAGCATGCGGACCGCCCTGCTGCTGCTGTTCCTCCTGGCTCTCGCCTCCGTCCCCGGCGGCTTCCTGCCGCAGCGGCGCATCAACCCGATCCGGGTGTCGCAGTACCTCGCCCACCACCAGCAGCTCGGGCCGTTCCTGGACCGCCTGCAGCTGTTCGACGTCTTCAGCTCCGTGTGGTTCTCCGCGATCTACCTGCTGCTGTTCGTGTCTCTGATCGGCTGCCTGTTCCCGCGCACCAGGCTGCACCTGCGGGCGCTGACGGCCAAGCCGCCGAAGGTCCCGCGCTCGGTGCGCAAGCTCCCAGCGAACGACCGCTGGGAGACGACCGAGAGCGCAGACGCGGTGCTCGCGCAGGCCGAGAAGGCGCTCCGCGGTTGGCGGGTCGTCCGTCGCGGCGACGAGCTCTCCGCGGAAAGGGGCTACCTCCGCGAGACCGGCAACCTGGTCTTCCACCTCTCGCTGGTGCTCCTGCTGATCGGCATCGCTCTCGGGGCCTTCCGCGGCTTCAAGGGCACCGTCCTCGTCGTCGAGGGCAAGGGGTTCTCGAACACCGTCGCGTCCTACGACAACCTCCAGCCGGGCACCCGCTTCACGCCGTCCTCCCTCGTGCCCTTCAGCCTCACCCTGGACGCCTTCAACGCGACCTACACCCCGGAGGGCCACGCGCTGACCTTCGACGCGCAGGTGCACTGGAGCAAGGACGGCGGGGCGTCCAAGCCGTACGACGTGCGGGTCAACCACCCGCTGCACATCGGCGGCGCGAAGACCTACCTCATCGGACACGGCTACGCGCCGCACATCGTCTTCCGGGACAGCAGCGGTGCGGTCGTGGACGACCGCTCCGTGCCGTGCCTGCCCCAGGACACCTTCTTCCGGTCGACCTGCGTCATCAAGGAGCCCAACACCTCAGGCACCCAGTACGGGTTCAGCGGGGTCTTCACGCCGTCGACCCAGCTGAGCAGGTTCGGCGAGCCGATCTCGTCGTTCCCCGGCCTGCGGAACCCGCAGCTGACGCTGCTCGGGTTCCAGGGAGACCTCGGCGTCGACGGGGGCGCGCCGCAGTCGGTCTACGACCTGAACACCACGGCGATGAAGCCGCTCGACGCCGGCCGTCGCAACGCCCTGCTCCCGGGCCAGGTCTGGCACCTCGAGGGCGGTGCGTCCCTGGCCTACGTCGGGACGGACGAATGGGCGACCTTCCAGGTGACGCAGGACCCGGGGAAGCTGCTGGCGCTCGCCGCCTCCGTCGGGATGGTCGGCGGTTTGCTGCTCTCCCTGTTCATCCGGCGCCGTCGGCTGTGGGTGCGGGTAGGCCGGGTAGGCACAGACCCCGGCGCGCCGACTACCGTGGAGGTCGGCGGTCTGGCACGCACAGACCCCGACCGTTACGCGGACGAGTTCGCGGGACTGGTGAAGCGGATGAGAGGGATCGAGTGACCACGCCCAACGAGAGCCTCGGTTCGCTCGGCGACGGTCTGCTGTTCGCCGCCGTCACCGTCTACGCCCTGGCGATGCTCGGCTTCGCAGGCGAGCAGGCCAGCCGCAAGGCCCGCCGCGCCGTCACCGCCGTTCGCGCCGAGTCGCAGGTGCTGCTCGGCGCCGGCGGCCCCCCGGTTGTCGTCCCCAGCGAGACGATCACCACCGAGTCCCCCTCGCGCGCCGGTCGCTTCGCACTGACGCTCACGGCTGCTGGGTGGGCCGTGCACGTCACGTCCCTGGTGCTCCGAGGCTTCGCGGCCCACCGGGTGCCGTGGGGGAACATGTACGAGTTCTCCAGCGCCGTGGCGCTGGTGGCCGTCACGTTCTTCCTCGTGCTCGTGGCCCGAGGTCGCGTGGAGCGGGCGCTCGGGGCGTTCGTGATGCTCCCGGTGGTGCTCTACCTGGGGCTCGCCTCCTCGGTCCTCTACACCGCCGCCGGACCGCTCGTGCCCGCGCTGAACAGCTACTGGATCAAGATCCACGTCGCGGCAGCGATCACCGCCAGCGGCTCTTTCCTGCTCTCGGGTGTGGTGGCAGCGCTCTACCTGCTGAGGACGCGGTACGACTCCACGATCGCTCAGCAGAAGGTGCCGCGCTTCCCGGTGACCCTCGGGGCGCAGCTGCCGGCGGCGCCCGTGCTCGACCGCGTCTCGTACAGCGTGATCGCGTTCGCCTTCCCCGTCTGGACCTTTGCGATCATCGCGGGCGCCATCTGGGCGGA
>JAODNB010000196.1 GCA_025464795.1 Frankiales bacterium | reverse complement strand
CTCACCGGCCGCAGTGAGCAGCAGGTCGCCCTGGTGGAGGCCTACGCCAAGGAGCAGGGCCTGTGGCACGACCCGTCCGCGGAGCCGCGCTTCTCCGAGACCCTGTCGCTGGACCTGTCGACCGTGGTGCCGTCGCTGGCCGGCCCGAAGCGCCCCCAGGACCGCGTGATCCTCAGCAACGCCAAGGCGTCGTTCCGCACTGCCCTGCGGGACTACGCCAGCAGCGGCAACGGCCACAGCGCCGTGACCGACGGCGGCATCGACGAGGCCAGCCGGGAGTCGTTCCCGGCCTCCGACCCGGCCTCCCCCAGCGAGAGCAAGCCGTCCGACCAGCCGCTCAGCGTCAACGTCGGCCCCGTCGGCGACCGGCCCAGCAACCCCGTCACGGCCACCCTGTCGAACGGTGAGAACGTCACCCTCGACCACGGTGCCGTCGCGATCGCCGCGATCACCTCCTGCACCAACACCTCGAACCCCTACGTCATGGTCGCCGCGGGGCTGCTCGCCAAGGCCGCGGTGGAGAAGGGCCTGTCGTCCAAGCCCTGGGTCAAGACGACCCTCGCTCCGGGCAGCAAGGTCGTCACCGACTACTACGAGAAGGCCGGCCTCAACGCCTACCTCGACAAGCTGGGGTTCCAGACCGTCGGCTACGGCTGCACCACCTGCATCGGCAACTCCGGCCCGCTGCCGACCGAGGTGTCGGCAGCCGTGAACGAGGGCGACCTCGCGGTCGTGTCGGTGCTGTCTGGCAACCGCAACTTCGAGGGCCGCATCAACCCCGACATCAAGATGAACTACCTCGCGTCTCCGCCACTGGTCGTCGCGTACGCCCTCGCCGGCACGATGGACATGGACATCACCACCGAGCCTCTCGGGACCGGCACTGACGGAAACCCCGTCTACCTCAAGGACATCTGGCCCACGGCCAAGGACGTGGCAGCTGTGGTCGGCGAGGCCATCACCGAGAAGATGTACGCCGACTCCTACGCCGACGTCTTCGCAGGGGACGACCGGTGGAAGGCCGTCGCAGCTCCCGCCGGTGACGCGTTCACCTGGGACCCGCAGTCCACCTACGTCCGGAAGCCCCCCTACTTCGAGGGCATGACGAAGGACCCGAAGCCGGTCACCGACATCACCGGTGCCCGCGTCCTGGCCGTGCTCGGTGACTCCGTCACGACCGACCACATCTCACCCGCCGGCTCGATCAAGAAGGACTCCCCCGCCGGGAAGTACCTGAGCGAGAACGGCGTCGACCCGAAGGACTTCAACAGCTACGGCTCGCGCCGAGGCAACCACGAGGTCATGATCCGCGGGACGTTCGCCAACATCCGGCTGCGCAACCAGCTCGCGCCCGGCACCGAGGGCGGGGTCACGACGCGCAACGGCGAGGTGACCTCCATCTACGAGGCGTCCGCGGCCTATCAGGCCGAGGGTGTTCCGCTGATGATCCTGGCCGGCAAGGAGTACGGCTCCGGCTCCTCCCGCGACTGGGCGGCCAAGGGCACTGCGCTGCTCGGCGTCCGCGCGGTCATCGCCGAGTCCTACGAGCGCATCCACCGCTCCAACCTGATCGGCATGGGCGTCCTGCCCCTGCAGTACTCCGACGGCCAGACGGCCGCCTCCCTCGGCCTCACTGGCCAGGAGACCTTCGAGATCCTCGGCATCGCCGGGAGCTCAGAGGTCCCCCGCACCCTGACCGTGAAGGCCTCCTCTCCCGACGGAGACAAGGAGTTCGAGGTCACCGTGCGCATCGACACCCCGGGCGAGCAGAGCTACTACCGCCACGGCGGGATCATGCAGTACGTCCTGCGCTCGCTGCTGTAAGCACCGTCTGAAGGCGGGTCGCCGTGCAGGTGGCCCGCCTTCGGCATGACCGGGAACGGCCTGGGCAGATCAGCAGTTGTAGAGGTACGTACAGGCACCACCCGGAGGCCCCCTTGACCACTGCAGCCGCTACCCCCGTCGACGACGCCGATGCTGACGACACCGACGACACCGTGGACACCGTCGAACCGGACGAGAAGGACGCCCCGCTCGATGCGGCGGGGATCTCGACCGACCTGGTCCGCGCCTACCTGAAGGAGATCGGCAAGACCCCCCTGCTCACCGCGGCGGAGGAGGTCGAGCTCTCCCAGCGGATCGAGGCGGGCCTGTTCGCGACGTTCAAGCTCCAGCAGCCGAAGGTCTCCCCTGCGCTCCGCCGCGACCTCGAGTGGCTGGTCCGCGACGGTGAGAAGGCCAAGCTCCACCTGCTCGAGGCGAACCTGCGCCTGGTGGTCAGCATCGCGAAGCGCTACCTGGGCCGCGGGATGCTGTTCCTCGACGTGATCCAGGAGGGCAACCTGGGTCTGATCCGCGCGGTCGAGAAGTTCGACTACACCAAGGGCTTCAAGTTCTCGACCTACGCCACCTGGTGGATCCGGCAGGCGATCACCCGCGCGATGGCCGATCAGGCACGCACGATCCGCATCCCGGTCCACATGGTCGAGCAGATCAACAAGGTCACCCGGATCCAGCGCGAGATGATCCAGACGCTCGGCCGCGAGGCGACGCCGGAGGAGCTGGCCGCCGAGCTCGACATGACGGTCGAGAAGATCGTGGAGATCCAGGGCTACGCCCGCGAGCCCATCTCCCTCCAGAGCGTCATCGGCGACGAGGCCGACAGCAGCCTCGGAGACTTCATCGAGGACGCCGACGCTCCGGTGCCGATCGAGGTCGTGTCTTTCGGCCTCATGCAGGAGCAGCTGTACGACGTGCTGCGCACCCTGTCCGAGCGGGAGGCCGCTGTCGTGAAGATGCGGTTCGGTCTCACCGACGGCGAGCCCAAGACCCTGGACGAGATCGGCCGGGAGTTCGGTCTGACCCGGGAGCGGATCCGCCAGATCGAGTCCAAGACCCTGTCGAAGCTGCGGCACCCGAGCAGGTCGCAGGCCCTGCGCGACTACCTGGAAGCCTGACGGCCAGGTCCGGAAAGGCCGGTTTCGGGCGGAATACGCGGCGGCGTGTGATGCAGTACACCCGCCGGTAACTACCGGAACATGTGAGAGGCTGGGATCGTTAACCCCTCGAGGGAAGCGCACGCCTGCTCGCAGGCCGAGGCGAGCTCCCCCTGGGGAGCCTTCGCGGCAAGCGTACTCGCCTCCGCGCTCGGCCCCATCCACGAAGTCCAGAAGGAGTTCCAGCCATGCCCACCGCTGCCCGCCCCGCCGACAACGATGTCGTGGTCGAGGCGATGGTCCAGCGTGCCCTGTCGATGTCGGCGTCCAGTGGACGCATGACGCTCGCCGAGCTGCGCACCTCGTTCGAGGCGGCCGGGATCGGCCCCGACGAGGCCCGAGCCGTGCTGCGCCGGCTGACCGAAGGCGGCCTGGTCATCAGCTCCGACGGCGCCGCCGAGTCCAAGAAGCCCCGTCGCCAGCCCGCCGCGCGCCCCGCCGCCCGCCCGATCGCCCGGCAGGCGACCCGCCCCGCAGGCCGCACCGTGGCCGACCCGGCCCCCGAGACCCCCACTCCCCTCACCGCAGAGGATCTGATGAGCACCGACACGACCGCCAAGGTCGACACCACCGACGTCCCGGCCCCCGAGCTGGTCGAGGCTCCTGCTGCTGCCCCGGCTGCCAAGGCACCGCGGGCGCGCAAGACCACGGCCGCGAAGGCCGAGCCGGCCCCCGTCGTCCCAGCCGTCACGGCCGACGACGAGGACGAGGACGGCGAGGCTGTCGCGAGCGGCGAAGCCGCAGTCGTCGCCGAGGAAGACAAGCCGATCGCGCTCGACGAGCCGCCGCCCGGCATCGACCTCGTCAAGGCCTACCTGCGCGAGATCGGCCGCGTTCCGCTGCTGACCGCCGTGGAGGAGGTCGAGCTGGCCAAGCGCATCGAGGCCGGCCTGTTCGCGGCCGAGAAGCTGCGCCAGTCCGCCGAGGAGGGGCTCAAGCTCACTCCGACCTACAAGCGGGACTTCGCTGAGCTCGTGCGCGACGGCGACCGCGCGAAGCGCCACCTGCTCGAGGCCAACCTGCGCCTGGTCGTCTCGCTGGCCAAGCGCTACCAGGGCCGTGGCCTGGACCTGCTCGACCTCGTGCAGGAGGGCAACCTCGGCCTGGTCCGTGCGGTCGAGAAGTTCGACTACGCCAAGGGCTACAAGTTCTCCACGTACGCCACCTGGTGGATCCGTCAGGCGCTGCAGCGCGCGCTCGCCGACCAGGGCCGCACCATCCGCGTGCCCGTGCACATGGCGGAGCTCATCACCAAGGTCACCCGCGTCCGTCGCGAGCTGACCCAGTCCCTCGGTCGCGACCCCTCCGCCGAGGAGATCGGGCTCCCGCTCGAGATGACGGCCGCCAAGGTGGAGGAGATCATCGCGTTCGGTCGCGACACCCTCTCGCTGCAGTCCCCCGTCGGTGACGACGAGGCGACGCTGGGCGACTTCATCACGGACACCGAGTCGGTCGACCCGGTCCAGGCCGTCGAGACGCAGATGCTGCAGTCCCAGCTGTCCGAGGTGCTCGGCTCCCTGCCCGAGCGCTCCGCCATCGTCGTGCGCATGCGCTTCGGCCTCGATGACGGGCGCCCGCGCACCCTCGACGAGGTCGGCCGCCACCTGGGCCTGACGCGCGAGCGGATCCGTCAGATCGAGCGTGACACCCTGGCCGAGCTGCGCCTCGGTGGCCGCGCGGACGGCCTCCGCGAGTACGTCGCGTAGCGCACTCCCTCGAAAGGCCCGCCCTCGGGCGGGCCTTTCGCGTTCCGGGGCGAAGGAGGGGTGGCATGGAGGCCGGTGAGGAGATCCGGAGCTTCAAGGTGCGTGCCGGCCGCCTCGGACCCGCCTCGCAGGACGCTCTGGAACGGCTCTGGCCCGTGTTCGGGGTGGCGCCGCCGTACAGCGGGCTGCTCCGGGACCGCCCGCTCGTGCTCGAGGTCGGCTCGGGCATGGGTGAGGCCACCGCCGCGATGGCCCAGGCCGACCCGTCGACGGACCTGCTCGCGGTCGAGGTGCACCCGGCCGGGGTCGCCGCCCTGCTGCGACGCATCGAGGAGCACGGGCTACGCAACGTGCGGGTCGCCCAGGACGACGCGATCACGGTGCTCACAGCGCTGCCCGACCAGTCCCTCGCTGAGGTGCGGCTGTACTTCCCGGACCCGTGGCCGAAGGCGAAGCACGCCAAGCGCAGGTTCCTCAGACCGTCCTTTGCCGAGGTCCTCCGCAGCAAGCTCGGCCCCGGGGCACGGCTGCACCTCGCGACCGACTGCCTGGCCTACGTCGAGCACGCCCTGCAGGTGCTGCAGGGCTGGGACGCCCGGGTGGTGGAGCGACCCGCGCACCGGCCGCTGACGAGGTTCGAGCAGCAGGGCCTGGACGCGGGCCGACCGATCACCGACGTGTACGCGATCCCAGCCCGAGGCTGACCACCGTGCACGCCAGCGCGAAGGCCGCCGTGACCCGCCAGGCGTCGTGGAAGGAGCCCATCACCGTGGCCGCTGTCGGGGTACCGAGGACGGCGACGAGCACCGCCACGCCGATCACTGCGCCGAGCTGTCGCGACATCGAGCTGACAGCCGAGCCGACCCCGTACTGCTCTGGCGGGAGGCTGTGCGAGGAGGCCGCGCCAAGGGTGCTGAACGCCAGCCCGATCGCGACCCCGGTGAAGATCGCCGCCGGCAGGAAGTCCGTGAGGTAGTCGGTGTGCAGCGTGGTCGCCCTCGACAGCCATACCGCACCGATCACGAAGGAGGCTGCCCCAGGGACGATCACGGCACGGTAGCCGTACCGGTCCGCGAGGCGTCCCGCGACCGGTGCCACTGCAGTGGCGATCAGCGGGCTGGGCAGGACCGCGACGGCGGTCCGGATCAGCGAGTAGTGCCACACCTCGTTGAGGAACAGCACGTTGCACAGGATCTGGGCGTAGAAGGCCGAGCCGAACAGCAGCGTCCCCATCGTCGCCACGCGAAAGCCGCGGTGGGCGAACAGCCGCACCGGCAGGGCCGGCCGGGGCTGCGTCAGGCCGCGCTGCACCAGCAGCGGCAGCAGCACCAGAGCGCCTGCGAACGACCCCAGCGTCCGCAGCGAGGTCCACCCCCACGGCGCGCCCTGCACGAGACCGAGCGACAGCAACCCGAAGACCCCGGTGACCAGGAGCACGCCGAGGACGTCCGCCCGACCTGCCACCCGCTCCGCCCGGGACTCGACCAGGAGCCGCCGGCCGTACCAGTAGGCGACGACGCAGAACGGCAGGTTGACGTAGAAGATCCAGCGCCAGCCCGGGCCCTCGACCAGCAGCGCGCCGATCGACGGACCCGTCGCGGCCGCCGCCGCTCCGACAGCCCCCCACAGCCCGACGGCGGTGCCGCGCTTGGCCAGGGGGAACTCCGGCAGCAGCAGGGCGAGCGAAGCGGGTACGAGGAGCGCACCGCCGACGGCCTGGACCGCTCGCGCCGCCACGAGCAGCGGCACGTTCGGCGCGATGCCGCAGAGCGCGCTGGCGCCGGCGAACGCGATCAGGCCGGCGAGGAAGACCCGCTTGCGACCGCGCTCGTCCGCGAGGCCACCGGCGGTCACCAGCAGCGCGCCGAACACGACCGCGTAGGCGTTGAGCACCCACGACAGGCTGCCTCGGGACACCGTGTGGAAGTCGGCGCTGATCGCCGGGAACGCGATGTTGACGATCGTGGCGTCGAGGAACACGACGTAGACGGCCGCGGCGGAGACCGCGAGCACCTTCCACGCATGTGCGGGGATGGCCTCGACGGGGGCGTGGGCAGTGGCGACAGCGGTCATGTCCGATGTATAACAGTGTTATGACACCGTTGTCCAGCAGAATGCCTGAGGTGGACGACCTCGCAGACCGCCGCCGGCTCGTCCTCGAGTCGGCTGCCCGGGTGCTGGCCGAGGACGGCCCGCACGGGCTGTCGCTGCGCCGCATCAGCGCTGACGCCGGCGGGTCGACGCAGCTGGTCTACACCCTGTTCGGAGGCAAGCCCGGCCTCGCTGACGCGCTCTACAGCGAGGGCTTCCGCCGGCTCGGGGAGGCCATGCGGAACGGCCTGAGGGCGGCTCCCCCCGCTGGTGATCCCGACCGGATCGCGGCCATCGGCGGGGCCTACGTCGGCTTCGCCAAGCAGGAGCCAGCGTTCTTCTCCGTGATGTTCGGCCGCGCCATCCCCGGGTTCACCCCGGCCCGCGGCACGACCGCGTTGGGACGCGAGTGCACGTACGGCCAGCTCGTCGCGGAGGTGCAGGCGTGCCTGGACGCGGGCACTCTGGTCGCCTCCTCGGCCGACCAGCTGGCCCGGCTCTGCTGGCTGACCGTCCACGGGCTGGCCTCCTTGGAGGGGGCCGGGATGCTCAGCGCGGACGATGCCTTCGTCGAGCAGGTGCTGCGCACCCCCCTGGAGGCTCATCGCCCGCGCGGCTAGGTCTTGTTAGGGTGCACGCATGACCGCCGCCGTGGAGCACCTCGTGCCTGCCGCCGCGTGTCCGTGCTGTCGCTAGAACCTGAGCCCTCAAGGTCCCGACAGCCCTCCTCGTGAAAGCACGCGCATGTCTCTGCTCTTGGACGCAGTCCCCGTTCCGCACCACGACCTGACGGGTCGCACCATCGTCGTCGTCCACGCCCACCCGGACGACGAGGCCATCTTCACGGGCGCCACGATCCGCCGCCTCGCCGATCGGGGGGCTCGCGTCGTGCTGGTCACCGCCACCGCCGGCGAGATGGGAACTCCTCGGGTTCCCTTGCGAGGCAAGGACATCGGGGCCGTCCGCGTCACTGAGCTCGAACACGCAGCGGAGCTGCTCGGCGTCGCGCGCCTCGTGCTCCTCGGTCGTCGTGACTCCGGCATGCCGGGCTGGGAGTCAGGACAGCACGCGAAGGCGCTGGTGCGCGCGGACCTGCCTGCCGTCGCCTCGACTGTCGCGAGGCTCATCGAGTCGGAGCGTGCGGAAGCGGTCGTGGGCTACGACGCCGACGGCATCTACGGCCACCCCGACCACGTCGCGGTCCACCTCATCGCGCGGCACGCGGCCTCACTCGCCGGGGTCACCTCCTACGACGCCACGGTCGACCGGGAGCACCTGCACTTCGCCGGCGACCACCTCGTGGGCGGAACGGGTGGGAACGCCGCCTACGGACGGGTCACGGCCGAGATCTCCGTGGCGCTCGCCGCCACTCCGTACGAGCTCGGGGTGAAGCGCGCAGCGCTCCTCGCCCACGAGAGCCAGATCGGGCCGGAGGCCCTGGAGACGCAGTTCCAGGAGACGTACGAGCTGGAGTGGTACCTGCGACGTGGTCCCGCTGCAGTCCTGGAGGAGCTCGGCAACGTGCACGCCTGGGTCTGACTGGGGTAGGAACAAGGCATGACCTCACGCCAGAACACCAGCTTCCCGAGCCCTGCTCCTGATGGCAGCACCGCGCACGGGTACCTCGCCACCCCCGAGTCCGGCACCGGCCCCGGCGTCATCGTGATCCAGGAGTGGTGGGGCCTCACCGACCACATCGCCTCGGTCGCGGACCGCCTCGCGGCCGAGGGCTTCGTCGCGCTCGCCCCTGACCTGTACGGCGGCCGCACCACCCACGACGCCGACGAGGCCGGCTCGATGATGATGTCGCTGCCCGTGGAGGACGCGGCTCGCGACCTCGCCGGTGCGGTGGACTTCCTGCTGACCAAGAGCACCGGGGACAAGGTCGGTGCCATCGGCTTCTGCATGGGCGGCGGCTTCGTCCTCAGCCTCGCCGCGCAGCAGGGCGACAAGATCGGGGCGGCAGTGCCCTTCTACGGGGTCGGCCCGGCGGTCCCGTCCACCTACGAGGGCCTGACGGCCCCGGTGCAGGGGCACTACGCCGAGCAGGACGGCTTCTACCCCGTCGACCAGGCCCGCGAGCAGGAGAAGCAGATCGCCGCAGAGTCAGGCGCTCCGGTCGAGTTCTTCTACTACGACGCCGGGCACGCGTTCCACAACGACGAGAACCTCGTGGGCACCTACTCCCCTGAGAACGCCGCGCTCGCCTGGTCGCGAGCCGTCGCCTTCCTGCACGCCAAGCTCGGCTAGTCCTGCGACTCCGAGTAGCTCGGGACCTCGTCCTGGTTCTCGGCGCGGACCCACGCGGTCGTCGGCTTCTTGGCCGGCGCCGCGGGGGCCTCGGCCGCAGCCGGGGCAGCGACATCTAGAGACACGCCGGCCTGGGAGAGCCACTGCCGCTGCGTCTCGAGCTGCGCCTCGATGTCACCCGTGGGGCGACCTGCCGCCTGAGCGACGGCGAGCTTCTTCTCGAGGTCGGCGACCTTCTCCTTGAGCCGCACCACGAAGGGCGAGTCGGTCGTCTTCACGTGCGAGGCGTCGGCGGTGGAGCGGAACTTGTCCTCGACCTTGGCGAAGCGGTCCTCGAGGGACTTCATGACCTCGCGAGGCACCTTGCCGGCGGCGTCCCACTTCTCCTGGAGCTGACGCAGGCGAGCCTTCCCACCGGGGACCTCGAGGGCCTCCGCTTCGGCGAGGATCTCCTCCTTCGCCTTCTGGTTGCCGGCGAACTCCTGGTCCTTCTCGGCGAAGGAAGCGCTGCGGGCCTGGAAGAACACGTCCTGAGCGCCCTTGAAGGCGTTCCAGAGGGTGTCCTCCACCTCGCGCGGCGCGCGACCGGCGGCCTTCCAGTCGGCCATCAGCTGCTTGTAGCGCTCAGCGGTGCCCTTCCAGTCGGTGGACGCCGAGAGCTTCTCGGCCTCCTTGACCAGCTTCTCCTTGCGCTCCTGGCTGACGGTGCGCTGCTGCTCGAGAGCGCCGAAGTGCGTGGTGCGGCGCTCGTTGAAGCGGGCGCGACTCGCAGCCACCCGCTCCCAGAGGGCGTCGGCGGTCTTCTTGTCCACGCCGGTGATGCGCTTCCAGTCCTGGCCGAGAGTGCGCAGGCGCTCACCCGCGTCCTTCCACGACGACGAGGCGGCGAGCTTCTCGGCCTCCTCCGCGAGAGCGGTGAGCTTGAGGACGTTCTCCTCCTTCGCGGCAGCGCGCTGGGCCTTGTGCTCCTCGACAGCGCTGGCGGTCTTCTCCAGCAGGGCGTCCACCCGACGGCCGAGCGCATCGAGGTCACCGACGGCCGCCGCCGTGGGCAGGTTCTCCTTCAGCCGCTCGGCGCTCGTCGCCACCTGGCGTGGGTCACCCGACCCGCTCCGCAGCCGCTGCTCGAGCAGGGTCACCTCCGTGGCGAGCTGCTCGAACCGGCGGACGAAGTGCGCCAGTCCCTGGTCCGGCGTCCCGGCGTGCCAGGACCCCACGGCGCGCTCGCCGTCGGCGGTCTTGACGAAGACCGTGCCGTCGTCGGTGACCCGACCCCACTCGCTCATGCTCATCCTCTTGGTAGCCCTGGTGACGTATCGGGTAACAGTCTCGCGCACACTGGCGTGGTGATGCGCAAGGGTCACCAGAAGGTGACCGGATGAACACGCAACCCTCTTCCTCCCTGGCGCGTCGTACAGGAGACTGGGGCCACTGCACCGGGCCCTGACCCCTCCGGCGCCTGAGGAGAGCAGACCGTTGACCCGCACCACCCCGAAGCTGATCGTGGCCCTCCTCGTCGGCGCCGTCGCGCTCGGCGGGAGCGTCGGCTACGCGATCACCCGCCCCGGCGGCTCGGGAGCGCTCAGGGCCGCAGACAGCCTTCCGGTGCGTGAACCGCTCGTCAGCACGGTCGGGCTGGCCGGCGGCAGGGTGCCCTGGTACCACCCGCTGATCCTCACGGTCACCGACGGCAGCCTGACCTCCGTCACCGCGACCGACCCCGACGGGCACGCGCTCGACGGCGAGCTCACCGACGGCGGCGGTTGGACCTCCAGCCACCAGCTGCTCCCTGCGTCGACCTACACGCTCACCGCCACGGTCAAGGACAAGGCCGGCAAGAGCCGTCAGGTCTCGCTGTCGGCGCTCACCACCCCGCCCTCCCGGACCCTGCACGCAGTCCTGAGCCCCGGCGACGGCAAGGTCGTGGGCGTGGGCATGACCGTCATCGCGACCCTGGACCGAGCGGTCTCCACCGCTGCCGACCGAGCTCTGGTCGAGGCCCGCCTCACGGTGAGCACCAGCCCCGCCGTTCCCGGCGCGTGGCGCTGGATGTCACCGACGGAGCTGCACTACCGCGGACCGTCCTACTGGGCGTCCGGCACGAAGATCAGGGCCTCGGCCGACTTCACCCGGCTCCGGCTGTCCGACGGCACCTGGGGCGAGGGCGTCCGCGACACGGCGTACTCCATCGGCTCGCGGGTTGTCGCCACCGTCGACGTGACGGCCCACGTGATGAAGGTCGTCGTCAACGGGAAGCTGGTGCGGACCGTGAAGGTGAGCACCGGCCGTGACAAGTACCCGACCAAGGGCGGCGCCCACCTGGTCCTCGAGAAGACCAAGCTGAAGATCATGGACTCCGCGACCGTCGGCATCCCGCGCAAGAGCCCCGACGGCTACTACGAGAAGGTCCCGAACAGCGTCCGGATCTCCTACGGCGGCGCGTTCGTGCACTCCGCCGACTGGAGCGTCCGCGACCAGGGCGTCCGCAACGTCAGCCACGGCTGCGTGAACATCTCCCCCGCCGATGCCGCGTGGTTCTTCGACCTCGTCAAGCGCGGGGACGTCGTCGACGTCATCCACGCCTCCGTCGGCCCGAAGCTGTCGGACCCCGGGATGTCGGACTGGAACGTCCCCTTCGCGAGCTGGGCCAACTAGCCTCCTCAGCGTGAAGATCGTCCTCGCGGTGGTCGGCAGCGCCGTCGTCCTGATCACCTGGCTCTCGGTCATCCGGACCCTGGTGGTGCCGCGCCGGCGCCGCGACCGCATCACCCTCGGGGTCGACCGCACCGTGGACAAGGCCTACAAGGCGCTGACTCGGCGGGCCCGCGACTACCCCACCCGCGACGAGCGGCTGGCCTCTCAGGCAGCGACCACGATCCTCGTGCAGCTCGGTGCGTGGCTGGCCCTGCTCTACGTGGGCTTCGCCTTCCTGCTCTGGCCGTTCCACGACCTCGCCCTGCAGCAGGCCTTCGCGCAGGCAGGCTCCTCGCTGTTCACCCTCGGGTACGCGGGCCCGGACGGCGTACCGCTCACCGTCATCGACTACCTGGCCGCAGCGAGCGGGCTCGTCGTGGTGGCGCTGCAGATCGGCTACCTGCCCACCCTGTACGGCGCCTTCAACCGTCGCGAGACCGAGGTGACCCTGCTGTCGTCGCGCGCCGGTACCCCGGCGTGGGGTCCGGAGATCCTCGCCCGCACGCGCTTCGGCTTCGGTGTGGAAGAGGACGGCGCCGTGATGGACGAGTTCTACCTGCAGTGGGAGCGGTGGGCAGCGGACCTGTCCGAGAGCCACACCAACTACCCGGTGCTGACGCGGTTCCGCTCCCCCACCCAGCTCGGGTCCTGGCTGGTGGGCCTGGTCGCCGTCCTGGACTCGGCGGCCCTCTGGATGGCCTTGGCCCCGCGGGGGGCGCCGTCGGTCCAGGCCCGGCTCTGCCTTCGGATGGGCTTCCTCGCCCTGCGCTCGATCGCCGAGACCGTCGGCCTCGAGGTCGACCACGACCCGGACCCGGACACGGAGCTGGCCTTGACGTACGACCAGTACCTGGCGGGCGTGGCGCGGATCGGTTCGACGTCGTTCCGGACCGAGCGCACCCCGGAGCAGGCGTGGCCGGACTTCCGGGGGTGGCGCGTCAACTACGAGGCGGTGGCGTATGCGCTCATGGACCGGCTGGATGCGGTCCCGGGTCCCTGGACGGGCCCGCGCTCCACCGGCGACGCAGCGCTGGAACCGGTCCGACCGGCCAACCGGGTGCCGACGCCTTACTCACCACCCGCGCAGGGGCATCCCTGACTCGCCGTCGACGGTCTTCACGGCGAGCACCTGGTGCAGCTGGATCTCGTTGCGCTCGAACCCGATCCGGCTCCCGGCGAGGTAGAGAGCCCACACCCGGGCGGTGCCGAGCCCGACCTCCTGGACCGCCTCGTCCCAGTGGGCGTCGAGGTTGTCGCACCACCCCTGCAGGGTCCGGGCGTAGTGCTCGCGGAGGTTCTCCTCGTGACGCACCTCGAGACCAGCGCGCTGCAGGACGCCGATGATCCGCCCGACACCGGGAAGCTCCCCGTCAGGGAAGACGTAGCGCGGGATGAACCCCCGCTTGCTGATCGGGGCCGAGTGGTCGTCCGGCCGGGTGATGCAGTGGTTCAGCAACCTGCCCTGCGGCACCAGCTTGTCGGCCAGGAAGCTCGCGTACGGCTGGAGCTGCCCGATGCCGATGTGCTCAGTGAGGCCGATGGAGCTGACCGCGTCGAAGCCGGTGTCCGGAACGTCCCGGTAGTCGCAGAAGCGGACGTCGACGCGGTCCGACAGCCCGCGCTCCGCGGCGGCCTTGCGGCCGTACTCGGCCTGCTGACGGGACAGCGTCGCAGCGACGACCTCGACGCCGTAGTGCTCTGCGGCATGCATCGCCATCCCGCCCCAGCCGCACCCGACGTCGAGCAACCGCATGCCCGGCTGCAGCCCGAGCTTCTGGCAGACGAGGTCGAACTTCGCGTACTGCGCCTCCTGGAGCGTCGTCTCGGCCGTCGGGTACAGCGCGCAGGTGTAGGCCATCGAGGGGCCCAGGACCCAGGCGTAGAAGGCGTTGGAGACGTCGTAGTGGTGGGAGATCGCCAGCGCGTCCCGGCCCCTGGTGTGACGCCGCAGCCCGGCCAGGTAGCGCTTCGCCCCCACCTCCTGCGGCGGAGGTTCGACCCAGTGCAGGGCCTCCCTGCCGAGCGACCGCAGCACCTGGAGCCGCTCGGGAACGGTCATCGCCGCCATCTTGGTGCGGGTCAGCGCCCGCAGGAGCGTGTAGTGATCGGGGGCCGCGACATCCAGCTCACCGCTGACGTAGGCCCGGGCCATTCCCAGCTCGCCGGGCGCGGACACCAGGTGGGACAGGGCCTTGGGCGAGAGGAACTGCAGGGTCACCTCAGCGTCGGGTGGTCCGGCGACCGACCCGTCGTAGGCCTCGACCCGGGGAGTCCCGGGCAGGACTGAAGCGAGAGCGTTCGCGACAGGAAGACGAGTCATCGGGCCTCCGGGGGCAAGCAGGGACTAGCGGTTCTTGACGCACTTGTCGTACAGGTCCAGCAGTCGGGAGTCGGGGTCGTACGTCTTCTTGAGGACCTCGTACACCGGCCCGTTGTACAAGCGCCAGAAGGTCGCCTCGTCGTAGAAGCTGGTGCTGTACAAGGACTTCCGGCCTCCGAGGTCCTCCACGAGCCGTTCCACCAGCCGGTTGTGGCTGCTGGGGTCCTGGCCTGGCTCGAGGGCGACGGAGGACCAGAAGCCGACGTTGACGTAGAGCACCTCGGGCCGCAGCTCGTAGAGGGGCCAGACGTCCTCGGCGGAGCGCTGCTGCAACGGGCAGAACCAGACGGGTTCGATCGGCACCTCGCGTGCGAAGACCTCCATGAACTCGACGAGCCGGTCCAGCGGCACCTCGACGTCCTGCACGACCTCCTCGCGGTCGGGCAGTCCGCGGCGCCTGTCGTACCGGGCCTTGAAGCGGTGCTTCTGCTCGAAGGCGACGAGCTTCCACCAGACGTCCGAGCGCAGGTACCTGCGGGGGATGAGCCGACGGAC
>JAODNB010000179.1 GCA_025464795.1 Frankiales bacterium | reverse complement strand
CGTCGGCCGACATCCCGCTGTGGGTCATCCTGTCCGCCGCCACCGCCATCAGCCTCGGCACCTTCTCGGGCGGTGCGCGCATCATGCGGACCCTCGGCCGACGCGTCTTCAAGTTGGACCCGGCGGCCGGGTTCGCCGCGCAGACCGTGGCCTCGAGCGTGCTGTTCGCGACCGCCCACTACGGCCTGCCCGTCTCCACCACACACGTGATCACCAGCTCGGTCATGGGCGTCGGCGCCACCCGCCGGCTGTCCGCCGTCCGGTGGGGCGTCGCGGGCAACATCGCCATGGCCTGGGTGCTGACGATCCCGGCTGCGGGGCTCGTCGCCGCCGGCTTCTGCGCCGTGCTCCGTCAGGTCCTGCTGTAAGGGAGGACGCGGCAGGCGGCCCCTCGCGGGACCGCCTGCTGGTGCCGTGCGCGAGGGGGGAGTTGAACCCCCACGTCCTTACGGACACACGGACCTGAACCGTGCGCGTCTGCCATTCCGCCACTCGCGCGAGTGTGCGGAGCAACGGTAGCAGGGGGGCCAGGCTGCTCACGGATACGATCAGCGCGACGAGGGAAGGTGACCGACATGGGTGTTCTCCAGCGCTTCGAGCAACGGCTCGAGGGCCTCGTGCAGGGTGCCTTCGCGAAGGCGTTCGGCGGCTGGGTCGAGCCCGTGGAGGTCGCAGCCGCGCTTCGACGTGAGGCGGAGGACAAGAAGGCCATCGTCGCCGCCGGCCGCGTACTCGTCCCCAACGTCTACACGGTGGAGCTCGGCGCGTCGGACGCCGAGCGCCTCAAGGAGTACGACGAGCCGCTGCGGGCAGAGCTCGCGCAGATGGTGAGTGAAGCGGCGCGCGAGCAGGGGTGGTCCTTCGTCGGGCCGGTGGAGGTCCGCTTCGAGGAGACCGCCGCGCTCGACACCGGCACCTTCCGCGTCCGGAGCGCCGCGGTCGCCGGCGACCTGCCCGCGGCCGCGACCCGTCCCGGCCCCAGTCCGCACCTCGTCGCGGCCCAGGCCAAGAGCTCGGTGGAGCACCGCGGTCGCCGCGTCCCTCTCTCGGGGGTCACCACGATCGGCCGCGGTGCAGAGGCCGACCTGCAGATCGTGGACACCGGGGTCTCCCGACTGCACGCAGAGCTGCGCGTCGTCGCCGAAGCCCGTGGCGAGCGCGTCGAGGTGCACGACCTCGGATCCACCAACGGGACGCGCGTCAACGGCCAACGGATCACCGCCGCGACCCTGACCGACGGCGACCGCATCTCGGTCGGCACCAGCGAGCTCGTCTTCCGGACGGGACGCTGATGGGCAGCGCCTTCGTCGTCGCCACCTTGAAGTACGGGCTCCTCGGACTGCTGTGGGTCTTCATCCTCATCGCCGTTCGCACCATGCGGTCCGACCTGTGGGGCCGTACGCCGAAGACCGCGCGCCCGGCAGCACCGCCGACGGTCGCTCCCGAGGCGAAGGCGCCGCGGCCGCCCAAGAGCCCGCGGCGCAAGGGCGTCGCTCGCCAGCTCGTCGTGACGGAAGGGGCGTTGCAGGGCACGACCGTGACGCTCGGGACGACACCGGTCACCCTCGGACGCGCGGACGACTCCACCCTCGTCCTCACCGACGACTACGCCAGCAGCAGGCATGCTCGGCTCGTGCCAGGAGCCTCGCCGGACGCGCCATGGACCCTCGAGGACCTCGGGTCCACGAACGGCACGTACCTCGGCGCCGGCAAGGTGAGCCGTCCCACGGTGGTCCCCGTCGGAACGCCCATTCGGATCGGCAAGACCGTCATGGAGCTGCGCGCATGAAGGACTGCTCGTGAGCCTCGGGCTGCGCTACGCAGCGAGGTCGCACCCCGGGCTGCTCCGCACCATGAACGAGGACTCGGTCTACGCCGGCCCCCGGCTGCTCGCCGTCGCGGACGGCATGGGTGGGCACGCCGCCGGTGAGGTCGCGAGCGCCGTGGCCATCGCGAGCATCGCTCCGCTCGACGACGACGCCCCCGGCGCCGACCTGCTCGCCGCCCTCCAGGACGCCGCGCGGGCTGCGAACAGCCACCTGCGGCAGATGGTGACCGCCGACGTCGAGCTGCGCGGCATGGGCACGACGCTCGTGGCCCTGCTGTTCGCGGGTGGCCGCGTCGGCCTTCTCCACGTGGGCGACTCGCGCTGCTACCTGCTGCGCGACGGCGAGCTCGCCCAGATCACCGTCGATCACACCCTCGTGCAGACGCTCGTCGACGAAGGCCGGATCACGGAGGAGGACGCGAGCACCCACCCGCAGCGCAACGTCATCACGCGCGTGCTCGACGGCCGCGACGAGGTCGAGCTCGACCTGTCGGTCCGCGAGGCGCGCCTCGGTGACCGCTACCTCGTCTGCAGCGACGGCCTCACCGGCCCGGTCGCCAGCCTCGAGACCCTGCGCGACGCACTGCTGCTCGAGGACCCCCAAGCCAGCGTCGACCGGCTGGTGCAGCTGGCCCTACGCGGCGGTGGTCCGGACAACGTCACCGTGATCGTCGCCGACGTCGTCGAGGACCGCGACATGACGGGACCGCCCGGCGGCCCCGTCATCGCGGGCGCCGCCGCAGAGCAGCCCCAGGAAGCGCCCGAGGGCATCGCCGACAGCCCCGCCAGTCGGGCCCGGATCGCGGAGGGCAGGGACCGCGAACCCGCGCCGCGCCCCGGTCCCGTGCAGCCTCCCCGGCGGCGCGGGCGTACCGCGCTGCTCAGCATCGGGATCCTCGTCGCGCTCGCGATCGGGGCAGGGCTCGGACTGGCCTACATCCGGTCGCAGTACTTCGTCGGCTTCGACAACAACCGGGTCGCGGTCTTCCGCGGGGTCGACGGCGAGGTCGCGGGGATCTCGCTGCACAGCGTCCAGCTCGTCTCGCCGCTCACCGGGGACGACCTGTCCGACCTGAACCGCGACAAGGTCGACAACGGCATCCCGGCCGCCAGCCGGAGCGACGCGATGAGCATCGTCGACCGCCTGCAGCGGGACTCGACCTGCCAAGCCCAAGCAGCAACCGCGACACCGACCCCGGTCCCCACTCCTGCCGCTCGTCCTGCCGCGAGCGCGACCCCCACGCCCGCGCCGTCGCCGAGCGGCTGCCCGTGAGCGCCCCCGCCGTAGGACTCCCCGCCGCGCGGATCCCGGAACGACCAGGCCGTACGGGGCGAGGCACCGAGCTCACCCTGCTCGCGTTCGCGACTGCCCTTGCGGTCATCGGCTACGCCGCCGTAGGCATCTCCCAGAACGGGACGCTCCCTCGCGGCACCCTCACCTACGGACTCGGCCTCGGGGCCCTTTACGCCGTCGCCCACGTCGCCGTGCGCCGGGTCGCCCCGTACGCCGACCCGCTGATCCTGCCGTGCGTGGCCCTCCTCAACGGGCTGGGCCTCGTCATGGTCCGCCGGCTCGACCTCGCCGTCGCCGACAAGGCCCGGCAGGCCGGCCGGGCCGTGCCTCGGGCCGACGCCCCGCTGCAGCTCGTGTGGACCACCATCGGCGTCCTGCTGTTCGTGGCCTTCCTCGTCGTCATCCGCGACCACACCCGGCTCGCGCGGTACGCCTACACCTGCGCGGCCGCTGGCCTCGTCCTGCTGCTGCTGCCGGCCATCCCCGGCGTCGGGGCCACCATCAACGGCGCCCGGCTGTGGATCCGCCTGGGTCCCATCACCCTGCAGCCCAGTGAGATCGCCAAGATCCTGCTGATGGTGTTCTTCGCGAGCTTCCTCGTGAGCAAGCGCGACGTGCTGTCGCTCGCCAGTCGTCGCGTGCTGCGGATCGACCTGCCTCGGGCCCGGGACCTCGGGCCGGTGCTGGTCGCCTGGGCGGCGTCGATCGCCGTCCTGACCCGCGAGAAGGACCTCGGCTCGAGCCTGCTGTTCTTCGGCATCTTCGTCGTGATGCTCTACGTCGCCACGGAGCGGACCTCGTGGCTGCTCATCGGCATGCTGCTGTTCCTCGGCTCGAGCTTCGCTGCGTACTCGCTGTTCGGCCACGTGCACAAGCGCGTCGACACCTGGCTGCACCCCTTCGCCGACAGCGCCGGCCAGGGCTACCAGCTCGTCCAAGGGTTCTTCGGGATGGGCTCGGGAGGCATCTTCGGCACCGGGCTCGGAGAGGGCAGCCCCAACACGGTGCCCTTCGCCAAGACCGACTTCATCCTGGCGGCCATCGGTGAGGAGCTCGGCCTCGTCGGCGTGATGGCCGTGCTCGTCCTGTTCGGTCTCATCGTCGAGCGGGGGCTTAGGACCTCGCTGTCGTGCCGCGACTCGTTCGGCAAGCTGCTGGCCGCCGGCTTGTCCTTCGCTCTTGCCCTCCAGGTCTTCGTCATCGCGGGCGGCGTCACCGGGCTCATCCCGCTGACCGGCGTGACGCTCCCGTGGTTGTCCTACGGCGGCTCCTCCGTCGTCAGCAACTACGTGCTCGTCGCGCTGCTGCTGCGCATCAGCGACGCCGCCAGGCGGCCGGCCCCGGCCCCCGTCAGCCCCGCCACCGCACGTGCCACCTTGCAGGAAGCCCTGACGACGGTGGTGAAGCGCGGGTGAACCGTCCCATCCGCCGGGTGGCCGTCGCCTGCCTGCTGCTGTTCGGACTGCTGCTGTTCCAGGCGAACTGGGTGCAGGTGGTCAAGGCCAAGGACTACCGCAACGACCCGCGGAACCGGCGCGTCCTGCTGCGCACCTACGACCGCCAGCGCGGACCGATCGTCATCGGCAGCGGCAAGGGACGCCAGGCCGTCGCACAGTCGGTGCCGACCACCGACACCCTGAAGTACCTGCGCACCTACCCCGGCGGCGACGTGTACGCGCCGCTGACCGGCTACGCCTCGCTCGTGTACGGCTACAGCGGCATCGAGCGGCAGGAGAACCCGATCCTCGACGGCACCGACGATCGGCTGTTCGTGCGGCGGCTGTCGGACTACATCACCGGCCGCAAGATCGTCGGTGGGTCGGTCGTGCTGACCATCAACGGCGCAGCGCAGCAGGCCGCGTACTCCGGCCTGAAGGGCAAGGTCGGCGCGGTGGTAGCCCTGGACCCGCGCACCGGTGCGGTCCTCGCCGAAGCGACCACCCCGTCCTACGACCCGGCCACCCTCTCCTCGCACGACCCGACGAAGATCCGGTCGTCGTACAAGGCCCTGCTCGGCTCGGACGCGGACCCGCTGGTGAACCGCGGGGTCGAGCGGACCTACCCTCCTGGCTCGACCTTCAAGGTCATCACCTCCGCGGCGGCGCTCGGCAGCGGCCTGACACCGACCACCCGGATCCCCTCCCCGCAGACCCTCGACCTGCCCGGGACGACGGCGAACCTCGGGAACTTCGGGGGCGAGACCTGCGGTGACGGCAAGACCGACACCCTCGAGCACGCCCTGCAGATCTCGTGCAACACCGCGTTCGGGCAGCTCGGCATCACCCTCGGTGCCGACCGGATCCGCAAACAGGCCCAGCTGTTCGGCTTCGGGGACACCTCGCTGCGGCTGCCGCAGCCCGTCGCCGACTCCGTCTTCCCCGACGACCTGACCAAGGCGCAAGAGGCCCAGTCGGCCATCGGCCAGTACGACGTGCGGGTCACCCCGCTGCAGATGGCCATGGTCGCCGCCGGCATCGCGAACAACGGGAAGGTCATGCGGCCCTACCTCGTGAAGGAGGTCGAGGCGCCGGACCTCGCGCGCCTGGATGTGACGACCCCGACGGAGTACTCGACCGCCGTGTCACCGAGCGTCGCGCAGACGCTCACCGCGATGATGGAGCTCGTGGTCGACAAGGGGACCGGCACCAGCGCTCAGATCCACGGTGTCCGGGTCGCCGGCAAGACCGGCACTGCACAGCACCTCAAGGGCGCCGCTCCCCACGCCTGGTTCATCGGCTTCGCCCCTGCCGTCAACCCGCGGGTGGCTGTCGCGGTCCTCGTCGAGGACGGCGGCTCGCTCGGCTCCGACGCGACCGGCGGCAAGGTCGCGGCCCCCATCGCCCGTGAGGTCATGAAGGCGGTGCTGGGCCTGTGAGCTCCCTGATCGGCGGGCGCTACCAGCTCGGGCAGGTCATCGGCCGCGGCGGGATGGCCGAGGTGCTGCACGGCACCGACGTCCGGCTCGGTCGGGACGTGGCGGTCAAGGTGCTGCGCGAAGACCTCGCTCGCGACCCGTCGTTCCTCGCGCGCTTCCGGCGGGAGGCGCAGTCCGCCGCCTCGCTGGACGCTCCGACCATCGTCGCCGTCTACGACACCGGTGAGGACGAGCGCGGCGTCCCGTGGATCGTCATGGAGTACGTCGACGGCCGGACCCTGCGGGAGATCCTCACGACCGAGGGACGGTTGCTGCCGACCCGGGCGTGCGAGATCTGCGCGGACATCTGCTCGGCGCTGGAGGCCGCCCATGCAGCCGGCATGGTGCACCGCGACATCAAGCCGGCCAACGTGATGCTGACCTCGCGCGGCGAGGTGAAGGTGATGGACTTCGGCATCGCCCGGGCAGCCGCCGGGAGCGAGTCGACCATGACGCACACCTCCGCCGTCATCGGCACGGCCGCCTACCTGTCTCCAGAGCAGGCCCGTGGCGAGCACGTCGACGCGCGCTCCGACATCTACTCAGCCGGGTGCCTGCTCTACGAGCTGGTCACCGGGGCCCCGCCGTTCACCGGTGACTCACCGGTCGCGGTCGCCTACCAGCACGTCCGGGAGGACCCGGTTCCCCCGTCGGAGTTCGACCCGTCGCTGGCGCCCGAGGTGGCGGCGACGCTGGACGCGATGATCCTCAAGGCGATGGCCAAGAACCCGGCCAACCGCTACCAGTCCGCCGATGAGATGCGCGAGGACCTCCTGCGCGCCGTTGCCGGGCAGCCCGTCCTGGCAACCCCGCTGCTGCGGGGCCCGGACGCCGCGGTCGACGTGTACGCGCCCCGAGCGCTCAAGCCCCGCCGCAGCGCCCGCACCGTCTACACCGTGTTCGCCGTCTTCCTCGTCGCGCTCGTCACGGCCACAGCGCTGCTCGTCCATGCACTGCTGCGCAACGACACCGGGCTGTTCAAGCCGCCCTCGGTCGTCAACCTGACCCAGCAGAGCGCGACGCAGCAGCTCGCCGCCGCCGGCCTGCGCATCGGGAAGATCTCGACGCAGGCGGATCCGAAGGTGCCTGTGGGCATCGTGCTGCAGCAGAGCCCTGAAGCGAACTTCCTCATCCGTCACAACGGAACGGTCGACCTCGTCATCTCTCGCGGCATCGACTACACGACCGCACCCGTGATGATCGGTCGGACCCGGGAGCAGGTCACCGCCGACCTCACGGCTCTCAAGCTGAAGGCCAAGTTCGTCCCGCGTGACGGGAACTTCGCCGCCGGCACGGTCCTCAACGCCTCGGCCAAGCCCGGCGCCGCGCTGCCCGTGGACACCACGCTGACGGTCATCGTCGCGAGCGGCAACGTGCCCGTGCCCGACGTCCGCGGCCTCGCGCAGCAGGTCGCCATCACGAAGCTGGCTGAGGTCGGCTTCGGCATCGGGCTGCGCCCGGTCGCGTCCACGGTGCTCCCCGGGACGGTGCTGCAGGAGTCGCCCGTGAACACGGCCGTGCCGCGCGGGTCCGACATCGTCCTGGACGTCGCCGTCGATCCCAACGCGCAGCCGTCCGCGTCGCCCTCGGCAGCACCCAGCCCGACGGCTACTCCCTAGCGCCCTCAGGCGAAAGCTGACAGCCGCTTGTCCTCGACCCGCGCGGCAAGCTCGGGGGCGAGGGCAGTCGCTGCGTCGTCTCCGCACTGCTTCAACCACTGCGCCAGCATCAGGTGCCCGCCTTGGGTCAGGACCGACTCGGGGTGGAACTGCACGCCCTCGATCGCCTTGTCCCGGTGCCGGATCGCCATGACCACACCGCCCTCCGTACGGCCCGTGACCTGCAGCTCGGGTGGCAACGTGTCCTCCTCGACCGCGAGGGAGTGGTAGCGGGTAGCGGTGAACGGGCTCGGCAGCTCGTGCAGGACGCCTCCTTGCTGGTGGTACACCTCGCTCGTCTTGCCGTGCAGCAGCTCCGGAGCACGGCTGACCGTCGCGCCGTAGGCGACCGCGATCGCCTGGTGGCCGAGGCACACCCCGAGCAGCGGGATGCCCGTCTCCGCGGCGACCCCGACCAGCTCGATGCACGCGCCGGCGTTCTCCGGCGTACCAGGCCCCGGGGACAGCAGCACCCCGTCGTAGCCGGCCAGGTCGTCGGCCGCCACGACGTCGTTGCGCACCACGACGGTGTCCGCCCCGAGCTGGCCGAGGTACTGCACCAGGTTGAACACGAAGCTGTCGTAGTTGTCCACGACGAGGATGCGGGCCACCCGACCACGGTACGGCCTTGCCAGCGCTGCCTGTCCTCGCAGGGCGGGCACCTCATCAGATGCCCCGCACCCGATCGCGTGCGGGGCCCGAGACGGGCCTACTTCCCGGTGGCCTTCTTCGCGGTGGTCTTCTTCGCGGGCACGGCCTTCTTGGCGGGCGCGGCCTTCTTCGC
This sequence comes from Frankiales bacterium, assembly GCA_025464795.1. Taxonomy (GTDB): domain Bacteria; phylum Actinomycetota; class Actinomycetes; order Mycobacteriales; family SCTD01; genus RYN-111. The sequence goes on along the minus strand of JAODNB010000179.1, from coordinate 3,399 downwards.
TGGGACCTTTGCAGCGGTCGCCTTCTTCGCGGGCGCGGCAGCCTTCTTCGCGGGTGCCTTCTTGACGGGCGCGGGCGCCTTGTCGAGCGAGACCGCCTTGGCCTTGGGGGCGGAGGAGGGGACGGACGCGGGCTTCGCCTCAGCGGCACCGGCCGCCTTCACGCGCTCCTCCTCGACGAGCACGCGACGCAGCACCTTGCCGACGCTCGTCCGCGGGAGCTCGGTGCGGAACTCGACGAGCTTAGGGACCTTGTACGCCGTGAGAGAGGCGGCGCAGTGCGTGATGACGTCCTCCTCCGTGAGCTTCGCACCGGCGGCAAGAACCACGAACGCCTTCACGGTCTCCCCGCGGTACTTGTCGGGGACCCCGATCACCACTGCGTCGGCAACCCCGCTGAGCCCGAACAGGACCTCCTCCACCTCCGAGGGGTAGATGTTGAACCCGCCGGCGATGATCAGCTCCTTCTTGCGATCGACGATCGTGAAGTAGCCGTCCTCGTCCATGACCGCGATGTCGCCGGTGAGCACGTAGCCGTCGGAGGTGAAGACCCCCTCCTGGTCCTCCCGACCCCAGTAGCCCGAGAACACCTGAGGGCCGGCGATCGCCAGCTCCCCCGGCGAGCCGACCGGGACGAGCTTGGAGGGGTCGTCCTGCTCGACGACCTTGCACTGGGTGCCGGGCAGCGGCAGCCCGATGCTGCCCTCCTTGCCCGGCCCGTGGGTCGGGTTGGCGTGCGTCGACGGCGAGGTCTCCGTCATGCCGTACCCCTCGATGAGGGTCGCGCCGGAGATCTTCGTGAACTGGTCCTTGATCTCGCTGGGGAGCTTCATGGCCCCGGAGACGCAGAGCCGGATGCTCTTGAGGTCGTGCGACTTCGCCTTGGGGCTGTCGGCGATCGCCTTGTAGATGGGAGGAACGCCCGGGAACAGCGTGGGCTTGTGCTCGTCGATCGCCTTGAAGACCAGGTCCAGGTCGAACCTCGGCAGCAGCACGAGCGTGCCGCCGAGCAGGATGGTGTTGGTCATCGCGACCGTGAGCCCGTAGGCGTGGAACAGCGGGAGCACCGCCAGGGTGACCTCCTTGCCGGCCCTCGCCTCGGTGTCCCAGAGCCGGTTCATGTACGCGTTCGCCACGAGGTTGCCGTGGCTGAGCATGGCGCCCTTGGACAGCCCCGTCGTGCCCCCGGTGTACTGAAGCAGCGCGAGGTCGTCTCCCTCGACCGGCGTCTGGCGGGTGTGCGCGGCCGCCCCCTTGAGCAGCCCGGCGAAGTCCTTCACCGCAGCGCCCTTCGGCACGGGGGCGGCGATCTCAGCGCGCTGCTTCTTCGCCTTCTTCACCGGCAGCTTCAGCTTGAGCCGGGCCGTCGCCGGCAGGTAGTCCACCAGCGACGTCGTGATGACGTGCTCGACGGACGTGTCCGCCTTCACCTTGGCCACGGTCTCGTAGACGCGGTCCAGGCAGATGACGACCTTCGCCCCGCAGTCCGCGAGCTGGTGGCGCAGCTCTGCCTCGGTGTACAGCGGGTTGTGCTCGACGACGACTGCGCCGAGGCGCAGGGTGGCGAAGAACGCGATGACGTTCTGCGGGCAGTTCGGCAGGACGAGTGCGACGCGGTCGCCCTTGGTCACACCGAGACCGGCCAGCGCACCCGCGAGCTGGTCCACCTGGTGCTTCAGCTCCTTGTAGGTGATCTTGGCCCCGAGGAAGGCGAGCGCGACGGAGCTCGGGAAGGACGTGGTGGCGTCGTCGAGGAGCCGCGTCACGGCGAACCGCGGGAACTCGTACGTCGTCGGAACGCCGGGCGGGTAGCTCGCCGTCCACGGCATACCGGCGTAGGTCGCCGCGGGAGCGGGCGCGGCTGGGGCAGCTGCCGTCTTGGCGCCTGCGGTCTTCGCAGCTGCGGTCTTGGACGGGGCCTTCTTCACGGGGGCGGGCACAGCAGGGCCTCTCGGGTCACAGGCGGGTGCGGCAGTCGTGGGGGGACCCGGGCGCGGGCCGTGCCGATCTTAGGGGCTGGGCGAGGTGACCGGAGGGGAGGAGGGGGCGGGCGCCGGGTCGTCGGAGTGAGCCACGGTCACGTCGGAGTACGGCAGCAGCGGCTCGACCCGCGGGAAGACGACGAAGAACAGCAGTGCCACGGCGGCGGCGAGGAGCACGAGCGTCTGCACCAGCCGCACGGCGAGCGGGCCAGGGAGGTGGCGCCAGATCCAGACGTACATCTAGCGGCCCTCCAGCGCTGGCGGCACGACGCCCGGGCCCTTGACCAGCGAGCTCGACATCACCGCGCGGATGACCAGCCGGGTCCTGGCGGAGTACTTCGGGTTGCAGGTGGTGAGGGTGAGCAGCTTCTCAGTCGGCTTCGCCGTCGGTTGGTTGGGCACCGGATCTGTCTCACCGACGGCGTCGGGCTGCACGATCGTGAGCCCCCTGACCGTGTACGTGAAGAACATCGACCGCGTCTCGAGCACGACCGGCGCTCCGACCTTCAGCTCGTCGAGCCGGTTGAAGGGGGCCCCGTAGGTCGTGCGGTGCCCGCTGATCACCACGTTGCCGACAGCGCCGGGCAGGCTCGTCCCCGGGTAGTGGCCCGGTCCCTTCTTCAGGTCCTCGTGGGAGACGCCTTCCACGACGACGTGCACCTCCTTCTTCCCGAGCGTGGGGAAGTAGATGCGAGCGATGCCCTTGCCGTCGTAGGCGGCGAGCTGCGTCCGCGTGACCGGCACGGGCTTGTTCGGCTGCTCCCACTGCTGGGTCAGCGTCTTGTCGAGGGCCTTCTGCTCCTTCTTCGTGTAGAGGTTCGTGACCTCGAGCTCGTACACGCAGAACAGCAGGACGACCACGCCCGCCGTGATGAGCAGCTGGCCGATGCCTCGGAGGAGCCAGCGAATCCGATCACCCACGCGTCAGGGTCCCGTCCGGTTGATGTGAGCAAGGTCCAGGGGCCCGTCGTACGCAGGCAGCTTCAGGGTCCTGTCGGTGGTGACGCTGTAGCTGAGACCGTAGTCCTCGACGTACCGCTGGAACAGCGCGATCCCGGGCTCGACTGCCAGTGCGTCGCGCATCGCCGTCGGCGAGCCGATCGCGCGGATGACGAACGGCGGCCCGACGAGCCGCCCCTGGATGAGCAGGGTGTTGCCGACGCAGCGCACGGCGCTGGTCGAGATCACGCGCTCGCCCATGAGCGTCATCGCCTCAGCACCGCCGGCCCACAGCGCGTTCACGGCCGACTGGACGTCCTGCTGGTGCACGACGAGGTCGTCCGGGTTGGTGCTCGCCGGGGCCGCGCCGTCCTTCGGGCGCGGCGCGTCGTCCAACCGCACCGTCACCCCGGGACCCTGTACGGCCTCCAACCCGGCCGGCCCGGCCAGCGCGTCGCCGCGGGCCTTCTCGGCTCGAAC
>JAODNB010000168.1 GCA_025464795.1 Frankiales bacterium | reverse complement strand
GGACACCGGCCTTCTGGGCCGCGAGGGTCGTCGACGGGCTGACCGTCAGGTCGCGGGAACCGGGCGCCTGCAGGTCGATGCGGTGGTCGATGCCCCGGATCCACACCGGCTTGTCGGAGAGCTCCCGTGCCTTGTCCCCCGCGGCCAGGATGATGCAGGCCGCACCATCGGTCACCGGAGGGACGTCGTGCAGCCGGAACGGGTCGGCGTACAGCGGCTCCTCCAGCAGCGCTGCCTCGTCGACGTCGCCCTTGAGCTGTGCGAACGGGTTCGACATCGCGTTCTTGCGGCTGCGTGCCACGACGCGCGCGAAGTCCTTCTCGGTGGCCTTGCCGGAGTCGAGCAGTGCTCGGGCCTGCAGCGCGGCGAGGGACACGGCATCCGGCCACAGCGGGCCGAGCAGGTAGGGCTCCAGCTGCAGCGCCAGCACGCGACCCACGTCGCCGGGTGAGCTCTTGCCGAAGGAGTAGACGAGCGCGGTGTCGATGTCACCGTGCTGCAGGCGGACCCATGCCTCGTACAGCGCGAAGGCGCCGTCCATCTCGACGTGCGACTCGCTGATGGGGGGCCACGGACCGACCGCGTCCAGGGCCGACACGAAGGCGAACGCCTGTCCTGCGAGGTAGTCGGTCGAGCCCGAGACCGTGAAGCCCATGTCCTGGCTCTTCAGTCCGGTCGGGGCGAGCGCGTCCCGGATGACGGGCAGCAGGATCTCGATCTCGTTGCGGCTGTCCTCGCGGCGCTGGCTGTGCTGGGCGAAGGAGACGATCGCGACGTCGCGCATCAGATGGCGTCCTTGTAGCTCTCGAAGGGGGCGTCCGGCTCGTCGAGCGGCTCCACGTGGCTGATGTTGGCGAGGCTGTAGTCCCACTCCTCCTCGGGGATCCACTTGGCCTCGACCCGGAGGCCCTGCCGGACCTCTTCGAGGGGCACGCCCTTCAGCAGCAACGACGTGGTGATGTCCGCCCCGTCGAACTTGACCTCTGCGACGACGTAGGGCAGCTCCACCGCGCGGTTGGCGAAGTTGACGTTGACGATCGTGTAGGTCGCGACGGTGCCCGTGTTCGCGAGCGGCACGGTCTCGGCGAACTCCACACCGCACATGGAGCAGCCGCCGCGAGGCGGGAAGTAGACCTTGCTGCACGACGGGCAGCGGCGGCCCTCGAACCGGCCCTCCTTCATGGCACGCAGGAACAGGCTCGTCGCCGTCCCTGGCGTGTAGCGGTAGTCCATGCGGATCGGCGCGATGATCCCGGTGATGGTCTCGTCGGACATCTCAGCCTCCAGCCGGCTCGAAGCAGGCGATGTCGTTGATGAAGCCCACCCGCTCGTCAGCCCAGCGGACCTTCACCCGCATCCCGGTGGTGATGCCGTCGCGCGGTGCGTCGAGAGCGTGCAGCATCGAGGAGGTCGCTCCGTCGAGCTTGACCAGCGCCCAGGCGAACGGACGGTCGAACGGGTTGCCGGGACGAGGCAGCGGGTTCCACGACCAGCTCGTGACGACGCCTTCCGGACCCACCTCGATGAGCTCGCCGGCGATCACGGGCGCGTTGTTGGCGGCGTCGAACTCCGGCGGTGGGCACACGACCGACCCGTCAGATGCCTTGTAGCCCAGCACCTTCTGGCCGCGCAGCCCCGTAAGGAACGCCCCCACGACCGGTCCGGTCGACCGGGTGTAGGCGAACTCCATGCTGTGTGGGGCACTGAGGACTTCTTCAGACAAGGGATCTCCCGAGCTAGACGAGCTGTGAGGTGCGTCCGGCCCAGTACGGGTCACGGAGCTTGCGCTTGTAGACCTTGCCGTTCGGGTCCCGCGGGAAGTCGTCGAGGAAGTCGATCGACCGCGGGACCTTGAACTTCGCGAGGTTGTCGATGCAGTACGCGATGAGCTCGGCCTCGAGTCCTTCCAGGGAGACCCCCTCAGCCGGCTGCACCGTCGCCTTGATCTGCTCGCCCGCGTCGTCGTCCGGGATGCCGAACACGGCGCAGTCGTTGACCTTCGGGTGCTGCATCAGGACGGACTCGGTCTCGGCCGGGTAGATGTTCACGCCGCCCGCGATGATCATGTCGACCTTGCGGTCACGCAGGAACAGGAAGCCGTCCTCGTCCATCTCGCCCGCGTCACCGACCGTGAAGAAGCCCCGATCGTTCCAGGACTTCTTCGTCTTCTCCTTGTCGCCGTGGTACTCGAAGGTCCGGTCACCCATCTTCATCCACACGGTGCCGATCTGCCCGGCGGGCAGGTCGTTGCCCTCGTCGTCGAGGATCACCACCTCGCTGCCCGGCCAGGCGTTCCCCACGGTGCCGGGCTTGTTCAGCCAGGCCTCCGGAGACGCGACGGTGCCGCCCCCCTCGGTCGCGGCGTAGTACTCCCAGACGACTGGGCCCCACCACTCGAGCATGCGCTGCTTGGTCGGGATCGGGCACGGTGCGGCGGAGTGGATCATGCAGCGCAGCGAGCTGACGTCGTACTTGTTGCGCTCCTCCTCGGGAAGCTGCAGCAGGCGGTGGAACATCGTCGGCACCATGTGGCTGGTGGTGACCTTGTACTTCTCGATGCGCTCGAGGGTGCCCTCCGGCGTCCACTTGTCCATGAGGACGACCTTGTGGCCGGAGTGCATCGCGTTGAAGGTGAACTGGCCGACGGCCGTGTGGTAGAGCGGCGCGACCGTGATGTGCACGTTGTCGTCGAACGCCGGGATGTTTAACAGCATGTGCAGTAACGTTCCCATCTATGCCATGTCGTCCGGGCTGATGGGCGGCAGCGGCCGCTTGACGCCCTTCGGCTTGCCCGTGGTGCCGCTCGTGTAGTTCATGAGCGTGCCGGTCGCGCGGTTGTCCGGCACCGTCGTTGGCTGCCCGGCTTTCAGGTCGTCGTACGGGCGGAAGCCCTCGATGCTCCCGATCGCGAAGCGCCGGTCCGGGCCGAGCGAGATCTCCTCGGCCGCGCGGAGCGCCTCCTTGGCGAACCGCTCGTGCGCGATGAAGACCTTCGCCTCGGAGTCGTTGATGATGTAGGCGATCTCGGGGCCGACGAGGTGGTAGTTGATCGGCACGAGGTACCAGCCGGCCTGCTGCACCGCGAGCATGATCTCGGCGAAGGCCACGCAGTTCGGCATGAGGATCGCGGCGACGTCGCCCTGCTCGAGCCCGAAGCCCCTCAGCGCGTGCACGACCTGATTGACGGCGCCGTGCAACTCCCCCGCCGTGTGCTCGGTGCCGTCGGGCTCGACGAGCGCGACGCGATCGGGCGAGGCCGTCGCGATGTTCCAGAAGCCCAGGTCACCCATGGGAGACCTCCTCACCGGTGTAGCTGACAGGGATCTCCTTGATGCCGTTGATGAACATCGAGCGCAGCATCCGCGGGTCGCCGGTCGAGCGGATGTTCGGCATCCGGTCGGCGATGACCTCGAACATGATGCGGACCTCGGCGCGGGCCAGGTTGGCGCCCAGGCAGAAGTGCGGACCGCCGCCGCCGAACGCGATGTGCTCGTTGTTCTCGCGCTTCACGTCGAAGGTGTCCGGGT